>CAYNHD010000017.1:0-22007 GCA_964396775.1 uncultured Thermoflexus sp.
GGGGACGATCTGACAGGCAATTCTCCCCTTCCCCTGGCTTTGCTGGGGGAAGGGGTCGGGGGATAGGGGCGTTCTGGCAATCGCCCAACAACTTGTTCGTGGACCCGTAACCTATCCCCGCACCGCATTCTGCATTACACTGACGGGATACCCAGGGTGTTGGCTGGCGATAGACCGCGGTCGGGGAGGTATTCAATGCCAGGTGATCGCTTGCAGATGGCACAGGAAAACGACATGCCCACCCTGCCGGAGTTCCCGGCGTCGTTGGAGCCGCACGAGCTACTGGAGATCGTCGCTGGCGAGCTACGCGGGCCACTCGGCGCGGTGGAGGGCTGGGCGCGCATCATCGCGGGCGACCCTCGTCTGGAGGCGATCTCGCTGGAAGCCGCCGAGTCGATCCCGGCGCTGACGGCGTACATGCGCGCGCTGCTGGCGCGGGTGGAGCAGTACCTGGCCGCACGGAGGCCAGGCTGAGGGACCGCCGCAAGTGGGCCTGCATCCTTTCGCGGAAGGCTACGCCCTGCACGGCCCGTACAGGGTTGGCAGACGGAATTCGTGATCGATCCGGATTCCGAGCGGCCTATCCCCTTGTGGGCCTGGTATCCCGCGCTGAACCCGGACGGTGCCGAGGAAGCTGCCACCTATGAGTATCAGGCCAAATGGGTGCCGGCGCTGGACTTCACGCTGGTGATCTATGGGCACGCGCTGCGCGGTGCCGCGCCCGATCTCTCCGGCGGGCCTTACCCCGTACTGGTGCACTCGCCTGGCTTTGGGACCAACCCCGCTTCCTATGCTAACCTGCTGGCGACTCGCAGGCTGATCTGGCACGGCAATCTGGCGTTTCGTACCAGCGCGTGTATCAGAGTGCGCATGGGAGGCGGCGGTAGACAGCAAGTCGGACAGGGTAAGCCTCAGTCTGGGCATCCGCTGCTCTTTGCGGAAAAGCGTGATCGAGCGCGTTTCAGGGGGTGTTGTGCCGGGTCTCTCTTCGCCACTTCTCTGCCCCCTTGTTGCTCAGTTTGGCGATGAGAGTCTCCGTTGTTCCGCCTGCCTTTTTGTCCCAGGAATTCTAGCACGCCACAGGTAATTGACAGCGTATTGGAATCATACTATGATGAATGGGAACGTTCCCTATCATCTGAGAGGTGAGCAGGTCATGGCGAAGGCGAGACAGCCGACCATCAAAGATGTTGCCCGTCTTGCCGGCGTCTCCAAGACCACCGTCGGGCGCGTCGTCAACGGCGAGTATCAACGGGTGGCCGAGGGGACCCGCGAGCGCGTCCTGGCCGCCATTGCCATGCTGGGCTACGAGCGCAATATCGTCGCCAGCAGCCTGCGCACTGACCAGACTCTCATGGTTGCCCTCTCCATTCCAGACATCACGAATCCCTTCTGGCCAGAAGTCGCGCGCGGCGTACAGGATACCTGCGAAGCGCACGGTTACACGGTGGCCTTGTTGAACAGCGATTGGGACGCCAGGCGCGAGATCGCCCACCTGCAGACGGTGCGCCGCAACCGCTTCGACGGCCTGCTGATCAACCCCATCCACATCGCCAATGCGGAGCTGCGCGCCCTGAAGACACCCACCGTGCTGCTTGGTTCTGGCGAGACCTTCCCCGACTTCGATTCGGTCGGCGGCGACTCGGCGGGGGCCGTCACACTCGCGCTCGAACACCTGATCGCGCTGGGGCACACGCGCATTGGGTTGATCGCCGGGATTTCGCAGCGCAACCGTCCCGACACGCGCTATCAGGGCTATGTGGACATGCTGCTGCGCCATGGCCTGCCCTTCGACCAGACGCTGGTTGTCCGTTGTTCCTACTCACAGGCGGAGGGCGCTGCCGCGATGCGCCAGCTCTTGGACCTGGCCCACCCGCCGACGGCGGTGCTGGCTGGCAACGACATTCTGGCCATTGGTGCGCTCATCGCCGCGCGAGAGGCCGGGCTGATCGTCCCCGACGATTTGTCCATCATTGGCATAGACGATATCCAGGCGGCCAGCACCGTATCACCGCCGCTGACAACCGTGGCCAAACCCAAGTACGAAATCGGCGTGCAGGCGGCGAACCTGCTGCTCAAGCGCATTCGCGGCGAGAGGCTCGACGCGCCTTGCCACTTGCTGCTGCAGGGCCAGTTGCAGGTGCGTGAGACGACGTGCCCGCCGCCTTAGGGGGTGTTTTCTTGTCTCTGATGGGGAACGTTCCCCATCAGAGAATCAGGTGTGACCGAAAGGACATGACCATGCGCACGCGGGCGGACCTCCTCCGCGCCAGAGATTTGTTCGTCAGCAAAGCATCGGGGTGCCTGGCTGGCCTGGCCGTGGGCGATGCCATGGGCGATTTGGGGCGCAGCGCCGAGTGCCGCAGCCGCTATGGGATCATCACCGATCTCTATCCAGGGGCCAAAAGCACCGACGATACCGAGTTTGGGCTGCTCAGCGCGCGGACGCTGCTCGATTGCGGCGGGCACCTGACCCCTGAGGCGGTGCTGGCGGCCTGGCAGAAGCATATCATTGACCAGGGCGGCGTCTTCGACCGCGCTGGCAAGCCGTTATACGGGGCTGTCGAGAATATCAAGCGGGGGATGCGCCCGCCTCTCAGCGGCATTGACAACGTTCAGAACAACGACGACGGCGCGGCCATGCGCATCAGTCCCATCGGCATCTTCTGCGCGGGCGATCCGGATCGCGCCGCGGCGATGGCGCGAGTTGACGCCGAGATCAGCCACCACGCCGACGGGGTGTGGGCGGCGCAGGCCGTCGCCGCGGCCATCGCCGCAGCGATGGTGGATGCCCCGCCGCAGACCGTGACGGACACCGCGCGCCGTTACATTCCCGACGATAGCTGGCTCGGTCGTGCCTTCGACCGGGCGATGGACATCTGCGACCGGGCGGGGGACATACAGGGCGCGTGGGAGGCTCTGCATACCGCGCTGTGGACTCCGGTTCACTCCATGAGCGCGGAAGCAATCCCCCAGGTGTTTGCCATCTTCCGCCTGACGGAAGGCGACTTCAGGCAGGGGATGTTCTGGGCGGCCAACTTTGGCAGGGACGCCGATAGCATTGCCGCCATCTGCGGGGCGCTGTCCGGGGCGTTGCATGGTCTGGCAGTTATCCCTGAGCGGTGGGTGCAGCAGGTGCGCGTGGCCAGCGGCGTCAGCCTGCGCTTCGCCCGCAACGAGGACGTGCTCGACCTGGCCGAGGCGCTGGTTGATCTGGCGCTGTCGGCGGAGACCGTCACAGGGGACAGCCGATGACCGCCCTGACCCGCCTATCACGATCCTGGACGCAGCTTTCCGCCAGCGAGCGACGCGAGGCGCTGGCCGGATACCTGTTCATTTCGCCCTGGATCGTCGGGTTTGTGGTGTTCTTCTTCGGGCCGATTGTGGCCTCATTCGTGCTCAGCTTCACGCGCTGGAACATCGTGGGCAGTCCGCAATGGGTGGGGCTGAGCAACTACGAGCGCATCTTCACCCAGGACCCCTTCTTCCGTAAGGCGGTCACGGTGACGCTCAAGTATGCCGCGATCTATCTGCCGCTGGAGGTTGTCTTCGGCATTTTGATCGCCGTCGTGCTCAACCAGAAGCTGCGCGGCATCGGCGTGTTCCGCACGATGTACTACATGCCCTACATCGTGCCTAAGGTGGCCAGTTCGTTGGTCTGGGTGTGGGTGCTCAACCCGCGCTATGGCCTGCTGAACACCATGCTGGGCTGGTTCGGCATCGAAGGGCCAAGCTGGCTCGCCGACCCGGACTGGGTGCTGCCCAGCATCGTCATGATGTCGCTGTGGGGCGTCGGCGGCAGCGCGGTGATCTACCTGGCCGGGCTGCAGAACGTCCCCGCGCAGTTGTACGAAGCGGCCTCAGTGGACGGGGCGAACCGTTTCCAGAAGTTCGTGCGCATCACGCTGCCCATGCTCACGCCGACGATCTTCTTTCAGCTTGTCCTGGGGCTGATCGGCACGTTCCAGACGTTCACGCCGGCCTTCATCGCCGCCGGGCGCAGCGGCGGCCCGCTGCAGTCCGGCCTGTTCTACATGCTCTACATCTACAACCGCTCCTTCGAGTCCATGCGCATGGGCTATGGGGCGGCGCTGGCCTGGATCATGACCGTCTTCATCATGATCCTCACCGTGCTGGTGTTTCGCAGCTCGAAGTACTGGGTCTACTACGAGGCTGAGCGCAAGAGGACGCGATGATGTCACGTACCGGTCACCTGCCGCGCCTGGGGCTGCGCGGCCTGCGGCGCTTCAATAACATCTCCGGCTACAGCGTGCTGATGGTGCTGGCGGCGCTGTTCATGATCCCGCTCTACTGGATGTTCTCGACGGCGCTGAAGTCCCCGCAGCAGACGTTCGCCATCCCCCCGGAGTGGGTGCCTGCGCCTGCCCAGTGGAGCAACTTCGCCAAAGTCTTTGACGAAGTGCCGTTTGCCCGCTTCTACGTCAACACGCTCTTTCTCGTCTTCGCCAACATCGTGGGGCACCTGGTGTCGGTGACACTGGTCGCCTACGGGTTTGCGCGGCTGCGCTTCCCTGGGCGCAACGTCCTGTTCCTGGTGATGCTGTCCACGCTGATGATCCCGTACCACGTGACGCTGGTGCCGCGTTTCATCATGTTTTCCAAGCTGGGCATGATCAATTCCTACTGGCCGCTCATCCTGCCCGCCTTCACCGGCAGCCCCTTCCTGATCTTTCTGGTGCGGCAGTACATGATGAGCATCCCCTTCGACCTGGACGAAGCCGCCTACATTGACGGTGCCAACCGTTTCGATGTGTTCTGGCGCATCATCCTGCCGCTGGCCCGCCCCGCGCTGATGCTGGTGGTCGTGTTCACCTTCATTGACGTGTGGAATGATTTCCTGCAGCCGCTCATCTACCTGACCGACCCGGATATGTTCACGGTGTCGCTCGGGCTGAGCTTCTTTCAGGGCGCGCGAGAAACCAACTGGAACCTGCTCATGGCGGGTTCTGTCCTGGCGATGATTCCGCCGCTGATCCTGTTCTTCTTCGCTCAGAAGCAGTTGATTGGTGGGATTTCCGTCGAAGGCTTGAAGGGATAGCTGAGTCCGTAGGCTGTCACAGGATGCTATGAGAGGAGGTGGGTGGCAACCAACACAACCCTGGCGACAACAACCCTTTCCGATTGTGTGATGATCTGCTTTAGGAGAGACTGGCAATGAACAAGCGCACATGGATCATTCTACTGGTGATCGCGGCGATGCTCGTTCCGCTGGGCGTCACCCAGGCCCAGGACGAGCCGGTTGTGACCATCACCTGGTGGAGCACGGAGCGTGGCCGCGACACAGCAGCGACCCGCGATCTCCACTTCCAGCTTGCCCGTGCCTTTGAGGAAGCCAACCCCAACATCCGCGTCGCCATCTCGCTCTTCCCCAGCCGGGCCTTCAACACCCGCGTGGCGACGGCCATCGCTGGCAACGAAGGCCCCGACGTGTGGACGACCTACTACGCAGCCGACATCGCCCAGCAGGGGTTCCTGGAGGACCTGACGCCCTACATGGAAGCATCGGGCTTCAATCCTGCGGATGCCTGGTTCCCCATCGGGCAGCAGCGCACGGTCTACGAGGGGCACTACTACGGCGTCCCGCGCGAAGCGTCGGCGGGCTTCATCGCCTATAACAAAGACCTTTTCGATGCTGCGGGCCTGCCTTACCCGGAAGCCGGCTGGACGGTAGCCGAGTACCGTGCCCTGGCCAACCAGCTCACCGACCGCGACAACGACCAGTATGGCGTGGGCGCCATCGTCGGCGGCGAAGGCTGCATGATGTGGTCGCCGTTCTCCTTCAACCTGGGCACGGATGTCATCAGCCCGGATGGGCGCGAGGTGGTGGGCTATTTCGACACGCCCGCCGCGGCCGAAGCATGGCGCTTCTGTCTGGAACTGGTGACCGAGGATCAGGTGGCTGCGCCCTCCGAACTGCAAGACCAGTACGGCGAGCTGGTGTTCCTCTCCGGCAAGGTGGCCATGCAGTCCATCTCCAACTGGGAGCTGCCCGCGCTGACCGAGCAGGCGACCTTCGAGTGGGGCGTCGTCGAGCCGCCGCGCTATGACGAGAACAGCGAGGGCATCGCCTGGACGGACGCCTACGCCCACTATATGTGGTCGGGCAGCCGCCATAAGGATGCCGCCTGGCAGTTTCTGCAGTGGCTCGCCGGGCCGGACGCCCAGCGTATGGCCGCCGAAGCGGGCATCTGGCCGCCCAACGGCCCGCAGATCTGGCAGGAGCTTGGCTGGGACAAGGACCCGATCCTGGGCGTCGCCTACGCCGAACTGATGAAGGAAACGCGCGTCGCCAACTACCTGCGCTCGCAGTACTTCTGGGACTGCGTGTACCCGGCCTTCGACAATGTGCGCGTGCGCTGGATTCAGAACGGCGAGCGCGACCTGGAGGCCATGCTGGCCGAGGAAGCTGCCAACGCCCAGTTCTGCCTGGACGACAGCTACGGCGAATAGGCAAAACCCTCTGTAACCCGCAGACCGGCCCCTTGCCAGCGGGCAGGGGGCCGGATCGTCCATCCCACGCAGCGCGAGGTGAAGCATGACTCTGGCGGTTATCCCATCCGACTACGGCGAACGAGTCTACGCGGGTTGGCTGGGCAAGTGCATCGGCGTGCGCTTCGGAGCGCCGCTCGAAGGCTGGACCTACGACGACATCCGCCGCAATGTCGGCGAGCTAGACGGTTACCTGAACGAAGCGCCGGGCAAGCTGTTCAAGCCCGACGACGACACCGCCCTACCGATGATCCTCATCCGGGCGCTGCAGGATCATCCTTCTGCAGGCTACGATCTGTCGCCTCAGCAGATTGCCGACGCCTGGCTCAACTACCTGGGCGATCAGCAGGGCACGCTGTGGTGGGGCGGTTATGGAGTTTCGACCGAGCACACCGCCTATCTGAACCTTGTCAGCGGCATTCCCGCGCCGCGCAGCGGATCGATCGCACAGAACGGGGCAATAGTGGCCGAGCAAATCGGCGGGCAGATCTTCAGCGACATCTGGGGACTGGTGGTGCCAGGCAACCCCGCCCTGGCTGCCGACCTGGCGGCGCGGGCGTCGAGCGTTTCCCACGATGGCAATGGCATCTTCGGAGGGCGCTTCATTGCCGCGCTGGTTAGCGCTGCCTTCCAGGAAGCCGATCCTCTCAAGCTGATCATCACCGGTCTGGCACTGATCCCCTCCGACAGCGAGTATGCGCGGGTGGTGCGCGCTGTGTTGGACTTCCACGCGCAGCACCCCGACGACTGGCGCGCCTGCATGGCGTTTCTCCAGGCAAACTTTGGCTACGGCCGCTATCCGGGCGCGGTGCACATCATCCCCAACGCGGGCGTCGTGGTGATGGCGCTGGCCTATGGCCGGGGCGATTTCACCCGCGCGATCCAGATCGCGAACATGGCCGGCTGGGACACCGACTGCAACGTGGGCAACGTCGGCGCGATCATGGGCGTGGCGGTCGGCCTGGAGGGGATCGAGTGGCGCTGGCGCGAGCCGCTCAACGACCTGCTGATCGCCGCCAGCGTGATCGGCACGCGCAACCTGCTGACCATCCCCCAATGCGCCGACCTGTTCTGCGCCCTGGGGCGCGCGCTGGCCGGGGAGACCGTCCCTCAGCGCCCGCGCTATCACTTCCGCTATCGAGGCTCAACGTGCAATTTCCAGGCGCAGGGCGTGGGCGGGCGCGTGATCGAGATCCGCCAGTCCGCTGGGGCCAGCGACGAGGGGACGCTGCAGGCCAGCGTGCGCAAGCTGGGCAAGAAGGGTGAGCTGCGCCTCTTTACGCGCACCTATTACCGCCCCGCCGAGTTGAGCGGCAACTACTACGGCGCGACGTTCACCCCGCTGATCGTTCCCGGCCAGACAGTCACGGCGGAGGTCTACCTGCCGGCGGATGCGCCCTCCGCGCTCCAGGCCAGCCTCTACGTCTTCGACGACCACGCTGGCGAGCGGCATCAGTCGGTCGGGCAGGCGCTCGTGCCGGGCGCGTGGCAGACTCTCACCTGGCAGATTCCCCGCCTGGACGGGGTGTGTCTGTCGCAGGTCGGCGTCATTGTCCGCAACCTGGGCGCGGACTGGCAGATGGGGGCGTTCCACCTCAAGGCGCTGGATTGGTCCGGCCCACCCGACTACAGCCTGGACTTCAGCTGCGAGCGCGCCGAGGGAAGCGCCATCAGCCAGTGGACGAAGCTGCGCGGCTACTGGCGGCTGGAAGGCGACGCGCGCTATCACGGGAGCGGCCCCGGCCTGTGCGAAACGTACACGGGCGACATCGCCTGGGAGGACTATCGCCTGGAAGCGCGGGTCATCCCCGTGATCGGCGACCATCACAATCTCAACATCCGCGTGCAGGGCGCGCTGCGCTCCTACGCCGGCGGGCTGGGGCCACAGGGCACGCTGGCCCTTTACCGCAAGAGCGGCCAGGACTATACCCTGGTCGCGTCGGCCCCCTTCCCCTGGCAACTTGGCACGCCGGTGATCCTGCGCCTGACCGCCCAGGGGAATCGCCTGACGCTGGAGGCCGAACGCGATGGTCAGCGGGCCGCCCTCACCTGGGTAGACCCCGCGCCGTACCGTCACGGCCAGATCGGGCTTTCGACCTGGCACGGGAGCCACACGGCCTATGAGGGCGTGCGCGTCAGCCCCCTCGTGCCCGAAGCGGATGCTTAGCCGATGGCCAGGCTGCACGAATACCAGAGCCGCGAGCTGCTCACCCAGGTGGGCATCCCCGTGCCGCGCGGCGGAGTCGCGGCCACAGCGGACGAGGCGCGCCGCATCGCCGCGGAGATCGGTGGGCCGGTGGCTGTCAAGGCGCAGGCCTGGGTGACCGGGCGCGCCGCGCTGGGGGCGATCCGGTTCGCGGACGATCCCGACGCGGCGGCGGAGGCCGCCGACGCCATTCTGCGCATGGCGCCTGGCGGCTACCCGGTCGAGCGGGTGTTGGTCGTCGAGCGGCTGTCCATCGCCCGCGAGTTCTATGCCGGCGTGATCGTTGACGACCAGGCGCGCGCGCCGGTGATGATCTTCAGCAGCCGCGGCGGGTCGGGCGTCGAGGAGATCGCCCGCGAACACCCGGAGAGCGTGGCGCGCCACACGGTAGACATCCGCCTGGGCCTGCGCGACTTCGAGGCGCGCGAACTGGCCCGGCGAACGGGGCTGCACGGCGAGCTGCTGATCAAGATCGGCGGGGTCCTGCCGCGGCTGTACGAGGCGGCGCACCGGTTCGACGCCCGCGCCGCCGAGATCAACCCGCTGGCCCTGACCGAGGATGGGCGGCTGATCGCCGCCGACTGCCGCTTCACCATTGACGACAACGCGGTTTTCCGCCAGCCCGACCTGGGGATCACCTTTGCGCGCGAGCTGGATCGCCCGCCCACCCCGTTGGAGCGGATCGCCTGGGAGGTAGAGCGTGGCGACTATCGGGGCACGTTCTTTTTCATCCAGATGGCGCAGGGCTTCGCTCAGGGGGAGGGCTTCGTCGGCTTTCACGGGGCGGGCGGCGGCGGCAGCATGATGAGCATGGACGCGCTGGCGGCCCAGGGATTGCGCCCCGCTAATTTTGTGGACACCAGCGGCAACCCGCCCGCCAGCAAGGTCTACCGCGCCGCGCGGATCATCCTCAGCCAGCCGGGCATTGACGGCTACTTCGCCAGCGGCAGCGGTGTGGCCAGCCAGGAGCAGTACCATTCGGCGCGCGCGCTGGTCAAGGCTTTTCTGGAGGAGCCGCTGACCGTCCCGGCGGTCATCCGGCTGGGCGGCAATGCCGAAGAGCAGGCCATCGCCATCCTGAAGCGCGCTCAGCCGCACCTCCTGGCCCCGGTCGAAGCGTATGGCAAGGACGATCCGCCCGCTTTCTGCGCGGCCCGCTTGCGCGACCTGATCGCCCAGACGCCGCCCCTGGCGGAGGCACGCGCAGACTATGGGCCGCGCCCGGCAGCGCGTCCCTACAGCTTCAGCACGGTCAGCGGCGGGACAGTGACCCTGGATCACGCGCGCTGCCGTGACTGCGCCAGCAAGGTCTGCATCAGCACATGCGCCCCGCAGATATTGTCCCTGGAAGGGGAGGTTCCCGTGCTGAACATCACCCGCGAAGAAGCGGGGCGCGGCGGCTGTGTGGAGTGCCTGGCCTGCGAGATCGAGTGCTATTTCGAGGGCAATCAGGGCGGCTACGTCCACCTGCCCATTCCTGGGCTGGACGCGGTTCGGCATCCAAAGAACAAGGAGGTAACCCGTGGCGATCCTGATTGACCAGTCAAAACGGGTGCTTGTGCAGGGCATCACCGGACGCGAGGGAATGCTCCGCGCCCGCCTCATGCGTGCTTATGGGACCCAGGTGGTCGCTGGTGTCACACCGGGCAAGGGCGGGCAAACCGTCGAAGGCGTGCCCGTCTACGATACGGTTGGCGAAGCGTGGGAGAAAGCCGGGCCGATTGATATCAGTGTGCTGTTTATCCCCGCCCCCCTGGTCAAGAGCGCGGCGCTCGAAGCGATCGCGGCTGGGGTCAGGCTGCTGGTGATCGTCCCCGACCGCGTGCCGCTCTACGACGTGCTGGAGATCGCCGCAGCCGCCTCAGAAGCCGGGGCGCAGTTCGTCGGCCCCAACACACTGGGCGTCCTCAGTCCGAATCGCGGCGTGCTGGGCATGATCGGCGGGCAGGCAGACAGTGCGCGCGAGTGGTTTTTTCCAGGGCCGGTTGGCATCAGCAGCCGCAGCGGTGGGATCACTACCAGCCTGGCCTACTATCTGGCCCGCACGGGCATCGGCGCTTCAACGCTGGTGCACGTCGGCGGCGATCCCATCGTGGGGCTGCCCCATCCCGCTATCCTGCGCCTCTTCGAGCGAGACCCGGACACTCAGGCCGTGGTGATGTTTGGCGAGATCGGCACTTCGCAGGAAGAGCAGGTGGCCGATCTGATCGAGTGTGGCGAGATCACTAAACCGGTCATTGCCTATATCGGAGGCAAGAGCGCGCGGAGTGGCACGCGCTTCAGCCACGCAGGAGCGATCATCGAAGGCGGGCGCGGCACATATGCGGGCAAAGTCGAGCGACTGCGCGCCGCCGGAGCAATCGTAGTAGACGCCTTTGACGACATCCCGCATGTGGTGCGAGACGTGCTGATGGGACGGGGCATCCCGCTGAGAGAGGAATAATCCCGATGAGCGAAGGCGACATGCACTGGAAGACCGCGATCACTGAGATCAAGCCCAACGAAGTGCGCCTGCGCGGATACCGCGTTGACGAGTTGATGGGGCGCGTCACCTTCGCCCAGGCGGTCTATCTCGCCCTGACTGGCAGTCTGCCCAGCGACCGGGTGGCCCCGCTGCTGGATGCCATCCTGGTCTCGTCCATTGATCACGGCGCGACGCCCCCTTCGACGTTGGCGGCGCGCACCGCTGCCAGCACCGGCGCGCCGCTCAGTGCCGCAGTTGCCGCCGGTATTCTGAGCATCAACCGCCATCATGGAGGGGCGATCGAGGACTGTATGCGCCTGATCCTCAGGATCATCGCAGCGGCTGACGGTGATGCCGCCAAACTGGAGCAGGTGGCGGAGACCGTCGTAGCCGAATACCGGGCCAGGAAAGAGCGCCTGCCAGGGCTGGGGCACCGGCTTCACAGCGCCGACCCGCGCACGGCACGATTGTTTGCGCTGGCGGAAAATGCTGGAGTCGCTGCTCAGGGAGTACTGGCCCTGCGGCAGGTCGCTGCTGCGGTCGCCCAGCAAACAGGGCGCGAGCTGCCGGTGAATGTAGACGGAGCCATTGCCGCGATCCTGGTTGACCTGGGCCTTGCGCCGGAACTGGGGAATGCCTTCTTCATCATCGCGCGGCTGCCAGGGCTGGTGGCTCACAGCCTTGAGGAGCAAACCCGCGAGCGACCTGTCCGGCCCATTCATCCGACTGACCATAGTTATGATGGCCCTTCGGCGCGGGCGTTTCCGCCTGCTGAAGCGAAAGACAAGAGTTCGGATCAGAGTAGATGGGAGAATTGAGAAATGAAAAAGATATGGGGGCCCGTAGTCGTTGTCGTGCTCCTGCTCAGCCCTCTGACGGTGTACAGCCAGGGGGGAGGATCGGTTGTCGCAGATAGCTTTGTCTCGGCAACTCTGGGGCGTCCGTATGAGTTCAATGTCTACCTGCCAGCCGGATACCAGGAGTCGGATTCGCGCTATCCAACGGTCTATCTACTGCACGGGCGCGGTGACACCAAAGATGCCTGGTTGAACATCCGCGACACGCTCGACAGGATGATCGCCGAAGGAGCGATTCCGCCGGTGATCGCCGTGTTGCCGGATATGCCCTCCTTGAGCGCCGCCGGATACTACGTTGACTCGCAATATCAAGGCGGCGAAGCCCTGGAGAGCGCCTTCTTCGCAGATTTGATTCCCTATGTAGACTCTACCTACCGTACTCTGGCGGATCCGGGCAGCCGTATTGTGGGCGGTTATTCGATGGGTGGCTATGGCGCGATGCGCTACGCCCTGGCACATCCGGAGGTGTTCATGGGCGCGCTGATTCTCAGCCCTGCCGTGTACACCCCGCTCCCGCCTGCCGATTCGAGCACGCGCGAGTTCGGTGCCTTTGGCAGGGGTGACGTCCTGTTCAATGAGGAAATCTACCAGAGCCTCAACTATCCAACCGTGCTAGAGACGTTCGAGCGTGGCAGGCAACCGCTCTACGTCTTCATCGCGGTAGGCGACGACGAATGGAAGCCCCCCAAGCCTGAAGATCAGCTTCACGACCTGGACCTTGAGGCCCATCTGCTATTCAACCGGTTGGCGCGGGTGAGCGATGTTGCAGCAGAGTTCCGCGTCTATAACGGCGGGCACGACTGGGACGTGTGGCAGCGTGGCTTCGAGGAAGGCATGAGCTATCTCGCCAATTACCTGAAGACCCCCGAAGGAGAAGAAGCGGTAGGTGCGGCGCTCGGCGGGGAGTTGCTGGGGACGCCTGAGATGGACTTCGCTGGTGGCGTGGCGTTCGACAGCGAGGGAGCGCTGATCCATGCGTTGGGCGCGGCGGGTCCCATAGGCGATCAACCGCATCATGGGGATTTGGATGTAGTTGTCATCAAGCGCGGCACCGATGGCAGCATTCTGTGGATGCAACAGATTGGCACCGATGCCACCGACCGCCCCTATGGCGTGGCGGTTGACGCGGCCAACAATATCCTGGTGGTCGGCTACACCAGCGGCAACCTCGACGGGGCGCACGCAGCCAATGAGGGCAACGATCCATTCGTGATCAAGTTGGCGCCCGATGGTACTGTGCTGTGGATCACGCAGTTTGGCGATGCCGACGCAGCCGACCGCGGTTATGGGTTGGCTGTGGCACCAGACGGGGCCATCTACGTCACAGGCTACACCAAGGGAGTGCTAGACGGGGCCAACGCAGGCGACAAGGACGTGTATTGCGCGCGCATTAGCCCGCAGGGCGAGATCGAATGGATCCGGCAGTTTGGTGGCGAAGGCGAGGACAAAGGGCAGGCTATTGCCGCTGCTGCCGATGGCGTGATCGTGGCTGGGATGACCAGCAGCGACCTGGCTGGCTCGCAGGGCGACATTGACGGCTTCCTGGCGTTCTTCGATGCCTCAGGGAACGAACTATGGCGGCGACAGTTTGGCACGCTAGGCTGTGATGAGGCCACGGGAGTTGCGGCTGCCGACGGTCAGTTTGTGGTGACCGGTTTTGCTGCTGGTGACTTTGCGGGTACGCTCGTCGGGGACAAAGACCTGATTGTGGCTTTCTTCGACGCCGAGGGCAATCTTGTGAAAGCTGTTCAGCAGGGCACGCCGCTCAACGACAAGGGGGCAGACGTCAAACTGGATGCTGCCGGCAATATCATCGTGGCCGGTTACACGGATGGCAACCTGGCGGGCAGCGTAGGAAGGTTCGATGTTGTGCTGCTCAAATATACGCCTGACGGAGATCAACTGGGCGTATGGCAACTGGGGACGCCAGAAGACGATGGAGCCGACGAATGGGCCGAAGAAAACCTGTTCCTGGCAACGGGTCAGGGGGAAACCCTGGCGATCACTGGTCTGACGCTAGGAGAGGTGGGCGAAACGCCCCCCGCTGGTGGCAGCGATGTCTTTCTAACTCTACTGAGTGCGGAGTGAGACAGGGGGCAGCCGGTGTTGCCTTCTTGCCAGCTATTTCTACCTTGACCGCTAAGGGCGCACGTGGGAAGGGCGCGCCTTGTCCCCCTGCGGCCACATCGCGCGTGCGGAAGTTGCTCACAGTAGTGATGCCTGTGCGCTCGGCGATCACGGTGGCCTCGGTGATCTGCAGGGTGGCGCTCACCTAGCCGGATGGCGCACCTTTGCGCTGGCTGACTTCGCCGACCTGGACGGCAACCTGCTGGTGAGCAACGATCCCTACTGCGGTGTCGAGATGCGCAAGGGGCGGATCATCTTGACAGAGCGAGCGGGGCTGGGGGGCGTGCCCGCGCCGGAGCGATAGGCCGCCCCTACTCACTCCTGGTCTTTGAGGGCTTCGCGCAGCACGCCGCCCGCCGCAGCGATCCGCACGCGGGCGGCTTCTGGACTGACGCCAAGCAGCGCCACGACAATGGCCGTCTTGACCTCGTAGCCGCTTTGCTCCAGCAGCCGGCTAGCTTCCTCGCTGCTCACCCCGCTGATCTCCGCCACGATACGCTGGGCGCGCTGCATCAGCTTCTGATTGGTAGCGCGCATGTCAACCATCAGGTTCTGATAGACCTTGCCCAGCCGGATCATGGTGGCGGTGCTGAGCATGTTCAGGATCAGCTTCTGCGCCGTGCCCGATTTGAGGCGGGTCGAGCCGGTGATGATCTCCGGGCCGACCAGGACAGCGATGGGGATGCCAGCTATGTCCAGCAAGGGCGCTGGCTCGTTGCAGGAGATCGCCACCGTCGCCGCCCCGGCAGCGTTGGCGGCCTCCAGCGCGCCGATGACGTAGGGCGTCCGTCCGCTGGCGGCGATGCCGACCACCACATCCCGTTCGTTCACGTTACGGGCCACCATTTCCGCGTACCCCGCCGCGCGATCGTCCTCGGCACCTTCGACGGCGTGGGTCAGCGCCAGCGGGCCGCCCGCGATGATGCCTTGCACCGTCTCCGGATCGGTGTTGAAGGTCGGCACACATTCGACGGCATCAAGGACGCCCAGTCGCCCGCTGGTGCCAGCCCCAACATAGAGCAAGCGTCCGCCTTGTCGCAGATGCTCCACGATAGTATCTACCGCCTGGGCAATGGCCGGCAGGACGCGCCGCACCGCGCCAGGGACGGACGCATCTTCGTCGTTCATTACCTCGAGTATGGCCAGCGTGCTGAGGCGGTCAATATTGGCTGTTCGCGGACTGCGCTCTTCGGTCAGCATGGGGCGTCCTCCATTCTGAGTGGCGTTCCCGGCCTCAGTCCGCGCACCACGTGCGGCGAATGAGATCGGCGTAGTTGTGACCCGGCGTGATCTGCCCCAGAACCGAGCCGTGTCGCGCCCCGGTCAGCGCCGGATGGGTGCCCGGACGGGCGTGCCAGGTCTCGTGGGCCAGCAGAGCGAAGAGGAGCGCCTCTTTGTTGTCGCTGTCCAGGCCGATGTCCTCACTGAGCAAGACCGGCGTCGGGTGCAGGCGTTCGCGCAGCATCCGCACCAACGTGGGATTGCGCGCGCCGCCGCCCGCCAGGATCGCTTCACCAATCGGCGCGGGCGCAAAGCGGCGATAGGCATCGGCGACGCTGGCGGCGGTCAGGGCGGTGAGCGTCGCCACGATGGACGCATCGTCCAGGCCGCGCGCGCGGCCTTCGCGCACCAGTGCCTCACCCATGACCGCGCCGAAGACCTCGCGTCCCGTCGTCTTGGGCGGCTGGCGCTCGAAGTAGGGGTGGGCCAGCAGTGCGGCCAGCCATTCGTCATCCACCTGGCCGCGCGCGCCCAGCGCCCCATCGCGGTCGTAGAGCTGCGCCCCGCCGCTGAGCAGTGTCACGGCCACGTCAATCAGGGCGTTGCTAGGGCCGGTGTCGAAGGCCAGCGGCGCGGAATCGGCATCGGAGAGCGGAGGCAGGAAGGTCACGTTGCCGATCCCGCCGAGGTTTTGGGCAGCGCGCCAGTGCGCAGGATGGCGCAGCAGCAGCCAGTCGAAGTAGCTCGCCAGCGGCGCGCCCTGTCCCCCTGCGGCCACATCGCGCGTGCGGAAGTTGCTCACAGTAGTGATGCCTGTGCGCTCGGCGATCACGGTGGCCTCGGTGATCTGCAGAGTGGCGCTCACCTGGCCGTCCGGCTGGACCATGTGCCAGACGTTCTGGCCGTGCGAGGCGATTAAGTCCACCTCGCTGCTGGCCAGGCCCGCCTCTTCGATGACTCGCTGCACGGCGCGGGCGAACAGCTCTCCCAGGTCGAAATTGAGCTGGCAGAGCACATCCACACCGCTGCGTTCCGGCAGGCAGGCGCTCAGGATACGCTCCTGGAAGCCCTGCGGGAACGGGTAGGTGATCGCGTGGTGGATGCGTGCCTGGATGTGGGGCGGCGCACCTGTGATCTCACACAATGCCGCGTCAATGCCGTCCGCCGAGGTGCCAGAAATCAGGCCAACGATGATCATAGCTCCTCCACTGCCTGCACGAGGACATCATGAACAGCACGCCGGAACGCCTCGATGCCCGGCCTGGCGCGTCCC
Source organism: uncultured Thermoflexus sp. (assembly GCA_964396775.1). GTDB lineage: Bacteria > Chloroflexota > Anaerolineae > Aggregatilineales > Aggregatilineaceae > UBA2029. The sequence goes on from CAYNHD010000017.1 coordinate 16,659, forward strand.
GGATAGACACGATTGGTCAGGCAGGCCACGATCAGCGCCCGCTCCGGATCCATCCAGAGCGAGGTGCCGGTGAACCCCGTATGACCGTAGGAATTGGGGCCGAACAAGTCGCCGGCGGAGGAGTCCAGGGGCGCTTTGAGCATCCAGCCCAGGCCGCGCCGTATCTCACCGGTCCGTGCCTGCTGGTGGGTGGCAGCGCGCAGCAACGCCGGCGCAATTCCCAGGCGCGGATCGCCCGCCAGCCACGCCTGCCCCAACGCGGCGACATCGCGCGCCGCCCCGAACAGCCCGGCGTGCCCGGCCACTCCGCCCGCGCCACAGGCGTTCTCATCGTGAACCTCGCCCCAGCAGCGCCGCCCGCGCCAGCCGGGATCGTCTTCGGTGGGAGCGATTGTCGCCCGGCTGCACCCGTGCTGGAGCGGGTTGAAGGTCACCGAGCGCAGGGCCAGCGGTTCGAGGGCACGCGCCGCAATCGCGGCGTCCAGCGCGCCCGGCGTTCCGTGCAGGCGGCTGGTCGCCTCGCCCAACAGCATCAGGCCCAGGTCGCTGTAGCGCACAATCCCGTCACCCGGCTGGCCGACAAAAGGTGCGCGGCACAGAGCACCTAACAGGCGCGCCCAACGTGTCTCGCGCCCCAGCGGGTCGGGTTCGTCCGGCAGCGGAGGCGGCGGCCCGGCGGCCTCGTACAGGGCGCGCCAGGGGGCCAGCCCAGAGGTATGGGTGAGCAGGTGGAAGAAGGTCACCAGCGCCGGGTCGGCGACCTGGCCGCGCGCATCGTCTGGGATGGGAAGCATCGCCTTGCTGTGCGGGTCCTGCCCGCCATCCAACGGGCGCGGGCCGGATGCGCCGAATTCGGGCACGATGCTCACCAGCGGATCGCCCAGGCGCACCCATCCCTCGCTGACCAGCGTCAGAAAGGCGGTCGTCGTGAACAGCTTGCTGAGCGACGCCAGGTCGAACAAGGTGTCCGGCTGAGTGGGGTAGGAGGCCGTTTCTGGATCAAGCCAGCCCCATGCGCCATTGAAGCGCACCGTGCCGTTCTGGACGACCGTCAGGGCGATGGCCGGGAATGTCACTCCCAGGTGCGCCTCCACGACTCGTGCAAGCGCGTCGTGGCCGCTGCCGGATAGGGTGTTGATGGCCTGGCTGGGTGCTACGGTGTCGAGCGTGGGCATGTGAGTCTGGTCCCTGGTGACGTAATAGGCCGGGCGGCGGGCTGTGTCTGCGTCCCCACTGTCCGTAACGGTCTCGTGCGCTCATCGCAGGCGTTTCATGCGGGGATCGAGCACGTCGCGCAGGCCGTCACCCAGCAGATTGAAGCCAAGCACGCCCAACATGATCGCCAGGCCGGGATAGATCATCAACCAGGGGGCGATCTCGGAGATTCCCTGGCTCTCGCTCAGCATCACCCCCCACGACGGCTCCGGCGGCTGGATGCCCAGCCCCAAGAAGCTGAGGCCCGCTTCGGTCAGCAGCGACCACGACAGGGCCAGGCTGACCTGGACGATCAGCGGGGCGAGGGTGTTGGGCAGCACGTGAAAGAACACGATGCGTCTGTGGTGCATCCCGATGCACCGCGCTGCTGTGATGTATTCCATCTCCTTGACCGACAAGACCGGGCCGCGCGCCACGCGCGCGAAGATGGGCGTGTAGACGACAGCGATGGCGATGATCGTTTTGTCCAGCCCTCGGCCCAGAATGACCACCACCAGCAGCGCCAGCAGGATGGCCGGGAAGGCAAAGAATACATCCATGATACGCATCATAACGTTGTCGAACGTGCCGCCGATGTAGGCTGACGCGGTGCCGATCAGGGTGCCCAGGGTGCCGGAGATGGCCACGCAGGAGAAGGCCACATAGAGCGAATTGGTGGAGCCTTTGATCAAGCGGCTTAACAAATCGCGCCCGAACATATCGGTGCCCAGGTAATACTGCGAGCTGGGACCCTGCAGCCGGTCCGCGCGATGCTGTTCGGTGGGCGGGTAGGGCGTGATCTGCAGCAGACCCAGCACAGCCACAGTGACGTAAAACACGACAATGACCAGGCCCAGCGCACCGCTCCGGCTGCGCAGCAGGCGTCGCAGCACGGAAGGCTCTTTGACGAGTTCGCCTGCGGAGTCACTTCTTGCTGACATAGGAAATCCGGGGGTCAATGGCAGCATAGAGCAGATCAACCAGCATGTTGATTACCACGAAGTTGAAGGCGATGAACAGGGTTGCGCCCTGGATGAGCGCATAATCGCGCTGGGAGATGGCATTGAGCGTCAGCCGCCCGATGCCCGGCAGGGCGAAAATCTTCTCGACAATCACCGCGCCTCCCAGCAGGTAGCCCAGTTCCACCCCGGCCAGCGTGACGATGGGGATCAGCGCATTGCGCACCGCATGGCCGAAGATGACCGCGCGCGGACGTAGCCCTTTGCCGTGCGCAGTGCGGATGTAGTCCTGGCCCAGCACTTCGAGCATGGCCGATCGCGTGGTGCGCATGACCGACGCCGAAAACGAGAAGCCCAGGGTAAGGGCCGGGAAGATAATCTGCCCCAGGTTCTTGAGCGGGTTCTCGGTGAAATCCGTGTAGTCGCCGGCGTTGGGCAGAATACCGAAGTACACGGAGAGCGTGTAGATCAGCAAGGTGCCGATCAGAAAGTTGGGCGCGGCCAGGCCGGTCAGCGCCACCAGCCGCCCGAACAGGTCTATCATCGAATTGTGCCGCACCGCCGACAGCGTGCCAATGGAGATGCCGATGGTCAGGGCGATGATGAGGGACAGCAAGGCCAGTTCGAGCGTGACTGGGAACCGTTCCAGGATCAGCGTCAGGACGGGCTTGCCATGCCGGACCGAGTAGCCCAGGTCGCCCTGCAATACGCGGCTCATCCACGAGAAATACTGCTCGATCACGGGCTTGTCGAGACCGAAGTACGCTTCAAGCGAGGCGCGCTGTGTTTCGGTCAACATACCGGCTTCCGTGCCGAGCATAGTCGTAATCGCGTCGCCGGGCACGAGCCGGATGGCGATGAAGACAAGCAGTGATATACCGAACAGCGTGGGTATCACCGCCACAAGCCGCTGGGCCAGATAGCGGAGCATCTTCTTCCTTTGACGAGTGCGGCGGGGCATAGACCTGACGGGCCTATGCCCCACGCAGTCTCTTCGGCTACTCGCCGGGCGTTAGCGGTTAAGTTTGACCTGGCTCAAGTAGTAGATCGAGCCGGTAGGAGTGGGTATGAAGTCGGTGACATACGCCTGCTGACCGGTATACGTGTAGCCGGTATACAGCCAGATCCAGGGCGACATCTCGGCCAGGTGCCTCTGGAACTCTGCGAAGATCTCGTAGCGCTTGACCGGGTCTGTCTCGACCTGTCCTTCTTTCATCAGCCTGTCGAGCGTATCGTCAATGTAGCCCGCCACGTTGTTGAATTGCGCTTCGCGCTGCCAGTAGCGGGAGTACATCGGATATGGATCGGGCCGCCCACCATTCAACGCGATGGCGCCCACGAAGTCGGCAGCCAGCCAGCGGTCCACGTAGGTGCCAAACTCCAGCGATTCGATCTCCACGGTGATGTTGATGGCCTTGAGCTGTTCTTGAATGACCTGCGCTTCTGGCAGCGCGCTAGGCGGCTCGGACGGTGAGGCGATCACCGGCAGGGTGAAGCCCTCTTCCAGGCCCGCCTGCTTCATCAGTTCGCGCGCCCGTTCGACATCCTGCTCATAGCAGAACAATTCATCCAGCGGAACGGTCCAGGCCGGCATGGTCAGCGGGCCGGTGACCTGGCCCTCACCCAGGGCGGCCACGTCAACGACTTCCTGGCGGTCAATGGCGCAGGAAATGGCCTGGCGCACCTCGAGCTTGTCCAGTGGCTCGACCGCGGCGCGCAGTTGCAGCACATGGTAGGAGATCTCCGGCGCGCGGTTAATGGTGATGGTCGCGTCGCCGACCGGCAGGGTGGCGATCAGCGGGTCGTTGAACATAACGAAGTCTACTTCACCGGCGCGCAGGGCCGCCATGATCGTCGCTTCGTCGGGGATGATCCGGATTTCAACACCGTCCACAAAGGGGCCGTCCCCCCAGTAGTTCGGGTTGGCTTTCAGGACGGTCTTCTCTTCCGGCTGCCAGCTTTCGAGCATGAACGGGCCAGTGCCGACTACATCAGCGGTCGGATCGCCGTTGGCGATGACTTCCGACGACAGGATCGCCGTATTGATGCTGCTGAGGGCGGCAACCAGCGGTACATCTGGCAGTGTCAGGTTGAGTACCACGGTATAGTCATCAGGTGCCTCCATCGACTCGATGGACAGCAGGTTGGTCCGCGTGGCCGAGCCGGTTGCCTCGTCGAGGATGCGTGCGAGCGAGGCGATCACATCTTCCGCGGTGAAAGCTGACCCGTCGTGGAAGGTCACGCCCTGGCGCAGGTTGAGCGTGAGCTGCAGCCCATCTTCGGAGAATGTCCAGCTTTCGGCCAGCGCCGGGACGAGGTTTAGATTCTCGTCGGCTTGAATGAGTGGTTCATAGACCAGCTCGAGCAGGCGCAGCGACGCGAACGCTGTCTGTGTGTGGGGGTCAAGGCCGGTGGCATCCACAGCACGGGCCATGATCAGGGTATTGTCGCCCTGGGCGGCAGCGGGTGTCATGACGCCAACACCCATGACCATGACAGCTAGGACGAGCACAATTCGAAGAATTCTGGACAGTGACATTGGCGCTTTACCTTTCGAAACTCATGGAGCGGCGACTAGAAGGATGGTCGGGCAGTTATCGGGTCGGCGGTGCACCTCCTCGGCACCCTATTCAGTTACGATCCAGCGAGCCGCTTTCGAAATAGTAATTCCGTCACGCCGGGCAATACATAATCTGGGATGGCGCCGATCTGAGTATAACCCTGGCGCTGGTAGAATCGCTGGGCGTCCACATTGAAGTCGGACACAAGTAACAGCATATCCTTCGTCGAACGGGCAGCAAGCTGCTCGGCATGGGCCAGCAGGCCCGCCCCAATTCCCAGCCCGGCATACGTCTCGTTGACAGCCAGCAGGCGAAGATACGCGCTGCGTCCTAACCCCCCTCTGGGCATCACCCAGGCCAACCCGCACGCCCGGCCAAGCATATCTTCTGCATCACATACCCACAACATATCTGCCTGTCGGAGAGCCTCTTCCAGCGCGGCCTCCGCCTTGCCGGCGGTGAACTCGTAACGTTGTAGCAGCGGTAGTGCGGCTAACCAGCCACTCAGTAGCGGGATGTCGGAACGTTCCATAGGGCGGAAGGTAAGCTTTGACAACTTGTGTCGTATCTCCTGGCGGGGCCGCCTTATGCCTCAGAGGCCGTTTGAGAGGTATCTTTACCCCCATCCCCGGCCC
>CAYNHD010000018.1:0-21873 GCA_964396775.1 uncultured Thermoflexus sp.
CTAGGGGTGCTGTGTGCCCGGCGTTCTGCCCTGCCACATCCGGCAATGTCTCCCGCCGTCCCGCACTTCATTGACCTCATCCTACGAAACCGAACGATCACGGAGTGACCAGGCAACGCCCAGGTAGCGACCAGACAGCGATCACAAAGCGATCAGAGAAGCCACAGGGGGACCTCTCATGAGCAATCTGCTGGAAATCCGCGCTCTGGGCGGGCTGACGATTGGGCGGAATGGCAGCCGGTCATGGGTTTCGTCTCGCAAATCGCCAAGGCGCTGTTGGTCTATCTGGCCTGCACCGGGCAACCTCACCGCCGCGAGTTCATGGGCGGCACCCTGAACATCCACCTCAAGCCGGAAGGCTTGCTCTTCAGCAGCAGCCCTGGCTTATCCGCCGATCTACCCGCTCCACACGTTGGTGGCCAGGCGTGCGGAGGGCGAACATAGCGCACGGCTGTCTTATCGCCGCTGCCCAGCCAGCAGATGTCGAATCGGTGTGCTTGCCGTGCGCCACGGAAATGGCCGCCGGTAATAGGCTGCTGTCTTTGCGGACTGCAGCAAATGTCCTCGGAAGGACCACGCCAGGCTTGTCGCTCACTTGCGCTGCCCACGTATAATCTGATGTACCCGCTGGCACGATACCCCAGACTCCCGCGCCTGGCCAGCCTGCGAGACGCCCGCAGCGCCCGCAGCGCCGCCGTCCGCAGCACGTACACCTGGCTCAGCCCTGGCACATAGTACAGCACCAGCTCCGCCTGCGCGGTGAAGGCCCAGCCACCTTCTGCTCAACATCCACCGAGCTGGTCTCGATGAAGGCGTTGCCCGTGCGCGCCGCCAGGTGGTCGGTCTTGTACTCCACCGCGAACCGCGGCGGGCGCGCCAGGTCATGGAAACAGCCGTACCAGCACGCGCCGCGAGGCTCCCCCAAGTCTGGCCACGCGCTGCTCGCGCGCGGTGGGAGGCAGCAAGCCGGGCGCGCCGACCACCTCAACGTTACGCAAGCTGCGCCGATTCACGAGGGCACATCGTGCATCCGCGACGACCTTTCCCTCAGTCTGATTATCAGAAAACCTTTCCGCATGGCGGAAAAACTGATTGACACAGAGGATGCTTGGCCATTACAGTGGGTTTACAGGCTTCGCACGCAAGTCAGGTGTTTCAGGCATGGATGACCGGGTTCAATCCGTCGAGCGCGCGTTTCGTCTGCTCGAATTGCTGGCCGAGGCAGACCGGGGAGCGGGTATCTCCGATCTAGCTGGGCGGAGCCAGCTTCCTGTCGGCACCGTGCACCGTTTGCTGAACACGCTCCTGCGCCTGGGTTATGCCGACCAGGACCCTGAGACGCACAAATACACCCTGGGTCTGCGCTTCATGCACCTGCGCGGCCTGGTGATCCAGCGCCTCAACCTGGCTCAGCAGGCGATGCCCCAGATGAAGGCGCTGATGCACCGCGTCAACGAGACCGTTCACCTGGCAGTGCTTGACGAAGGCGAAGTAGTCTATATTGACCGCGTTGAAGGGCTGCACACTGTGGGGATGTATACCCAGATTGGCAAGCGGAGCTTCGCCCACTGTACGGCGCTGGGCAAGGTGATGCTGGCCCACATGCCTGATAGCGTGTGGCAACAAGCGGTCGAGAAGCATGGCCTGTACCGCCGCACTCCACAGACAATCACCACACTTGAAGGACTGGTAAAGGAGTTGGAGCGCATCCGGCAGCGGGGCTTTGCCATTGATGACCATGAGTCGGAACAGGGCATCCGCTGTGTGGCCGCGCCGATCAGAGACTACACAGGACAGGTCGTCGCCGCCGTAAGTATCTCCGGCCCGCATACGCGCATCCGCCCGGAGCGCGACCGAGAACTGGGCGAGCTGGTTTGCCAGACGGCCCGCCAGATCTCGGCCAGCCTGGGCTATCTGGACGCTGACCGCTAGTGTACCCGCAGTTCGATCAGGCGTGATCACGCCAGCACACACACGCCACATAGCGAGTCGCCGAGCAGGAAAGGAGGAACCCGCTCACCGGATTACCAGGCTGAACCCACTCGATTCACGCTTGCATTCGCATCTTTGGACTGAGTTTAGGAGAATCACACAATGAAAAAGAACCTGATCATGGTCGTAGTGTTGGTGCTGTTAATGGCAGCGCCGATCAGTGCGTCCGCACAGGGCGGCGGCGGGGGCACCCTGGTAGGTGCGTTCGACGTTGGCCCCGGCGGATGCCCGCAGTGCCGCCCCTTTTACCAGACTGCTGGTAATACCTGGCTGATGAAGATCTGGAGCCCGCTGGTGAGTTGGAATGAGACGGCTACCGGCCTATCCCCGCAGCTCGCGGTCGAGTGGGAAGCCAATGAGGACGCCTCTGTGTGGACGTTCAAGCTGCGCGAGGGCGTGCTGTGGCACGATGGCGAGCCTTTCACCGCCGAAGACGTGAAGTTCACCCTTGAACTGGCCCTGCACTCGGACGCAGCCACGATGACCGGACAGCAGCAGGTACCGCCGGCTCGGCTTGTTGGTGGCGAAGCCTACTTCAATGGCGAAGCAGATGAGATTAGCGGGATTCGTGTCGTTGATGATCTGACAGTTGTGTTCGAGATGACCGGCTCCTACCCGCGCCTGCCCTACGATCTGACGCGGGTGTTCATCATGCCCAAGCACGCGCTGACCGTGGCTCCCGCCGACCTGCAGACCTCCGACTGGTTTTTCACCCAGGGTATCGGCACTGGCCCGTTCATGGTAGATGAGTTTGTCCAGGATCAGTTCTGGGCTGTGGTGCCCAACCCCAACTACTGGAACGGCGCGCCCAAACTGGATCGCCTGATCAATCGTTACTTCGCCGACGAGACTTCTGCGGTGCTGGCGCTGCAAGGTGGCGAGATTCAGTTCACCTATGTCAGCGGTGACGTAGCGGCCAGCCTGGAAAATGACCCGAATATCCAGATGTTCCAGGGGTCATCGGGCGTGACCAACTACCTGATCTTCAACATGCGCAACCCGATTTTCCAGGACATTCGCGTGCGCCAGGCATTCCTCTACGCCATTGACCGTAAGACGATCACCGAAGTGCTGATGAATGGCACCGCCGAGGTTCTGCCCTGCCTGAACGCCTTCCCGGAGATGCGCCCGCCCGCCGAAGAACTGAATGACTACGCCTACGACCCGGACAAGGCGCGCGCATTGCTGGCTGAGGCTGGCTGGGACAGCAGCGTGAAGTTCGAAGTAGTGACCTACTACGACAGCCTGTTCCACCTGGACGCGCTGGCGGCCATGCAGCAGTTCCTCGCCGAAGTGGGCATCGAGATCATCCCGACACCACAAGACGTGCCGACCTACAACTCGTATTTCTACACCGGTGAGGGCTGGGACATCTCCTACCGCGGCCTGGCCAACAACGTCGGCTCCTATCCCTGGTTCTTCTATGAGCCGGGTGGCTATCCCGAACTCGGCGAAGAGACGCTGATCGGCGTAACTTTCCCTGAACTCATGGACCTCTTCGCCAGGGCTAAGGTCGAGACCGACCACGAGGCCTACCTGGGGCTGCTGCAAGACATCTGCAAGTTCCAGAACGAGAACGCGCTGGAGGGCTACATGTGGGTAGCCACGCGCTTCGGCGCGGCCTCCAATAAGCTGGTTGACTTCTACTGGTTCCCCGCTGGCGCGGGCGGGCCATACGAAGATCATCCTGAGCTGTGGGCAGTGGGCCAGTAATACTGCCGTCCAAGCTGCTGGGGCCGGCGCAGGCCGGCCCCAGGTCATGGAGAAACCAACAAGCAGGACACGCACCATCTGTAACCGATTTTTGGTTGTTGGTTCTTGGTGAAGGCGGCTCGGTTGCGGGTATGTTCCACCAACAACCAGTAACCCCATCATTCTTGCGCCTGAATTTGTCTCTCGAACGCGCCCTTTAGAACTGAGCCGGTGCGATGTTGAAGTACATTCTTCGCCGCCTGCTGATCAGCATTCCAGTGCTGATCGGCGTCACGATCATCATCTTCACCCTGACCGAGCTGGCACCCGGCGACGTGGCGGACTACTATGTGGACCCCGAAGCCGAGATGACGCCGGAGGCGATGGAGCAGTTGCGCCAGCGCTTCGGGCTGGATCAGCCCGCACCGGTGCGCTACCTGAAATGGGCCAGTCGCCTCGTGCAGGGCGACATGGGCTACCGCTACGTGGATGGCCGCCCTGTGGCCGAGGTGATCGTGCTCCGGCTGGGCGCGACGGTGCGCCTCATCAGCACGGCCCTGATCTTCGGCACGGTCGTCGGCGTCATCCTGGGCGTATTCACCGGCCTGCACCAGTATTCGTTCTGGGACTTCGGCTTGACCGGCTTCTCCTTTCTGTTCATCTCCATGCCCGCTTTCATTGCCGGCATCTTCGGCCTGTACATCTTTTCAATCAAGCTCAATCTGTTTCCTGTGGGTGGGATGCGTCCTGTCACGCGCGCGCCAACCTTCTGGGACTCCGTGCATCACCTGATCCTGCCGGCGCTGATCCTCAGCCTGGCCTATATCGCGCGCTTCATGCGTTACACGCGCTTCAGCATGTTGGAGGTGATTCACGCCAATTACGTGCAGTCCGCGCGGGCCAAAGGTCTGCGCGAGCGAACTGTCATCTGGCGGCACATGGTCCCCAATGCCATCCTGCCAGTGGTGACCGTCATCGGGCTGAGTATGCCCAACCTGGTGGTCGGGGCCGTCTTCATTGAGACTGTCTTTAGCTGGCCCGGCACCGGCACCCTCTATCTGGACGCTGTGCGGGCGCGCGACGTGCCGCTGCTGATGGGCCTGAACCTGGTGATGGCCATTGTCATCTTGCTGGCCAACTTGCTGACCGACCTGGCTTATTCCTGGGTGGACCCGCGCATTCGCTATGACTGAGACGGCCTCTATGACCGAGAAGATGGACGCTGACCTGCCAGCCGGACAGGAAGCGCTGAGCATCGCTGACATCACACCCGTCGAGGTCGATTCGCCTGGCAGGCGCGCCCTGCGCCGCTTCCTGCGGCACCGCCTGGCCATTGGCGCGCTGATCGTCCTGCTGGTGATCATCTCGCTGGCGGTCTTTGCGCCCACGTTTGCGCGCTACCCTTACGAGGAAATGAACCTGCGCGATACGAAATCGCCTCCCTCCGCTGAGCACTGGTTTGGCACCGACCGGATTGGGCGCGACATCTGGAGCCGGACGCTCTACGGGGCGCGCGTGTCGCTGGCCGTTGGCCTGGCGACGGGGCTGCTGGCTACCGCCATCGGGACGACGATTGGCGCGTTGTCCGGCTACTACCGCGGCTGGGTAGATATGCTGCTGATGCGCTTCACCGACATCGTGATGACCTTCCCCAGCATCATTATTATGCTGACATTGGCCGCGCTGCTGGAACGCAGTCTGCTCAACCTGGTGCTGATCATCGGCGGCCTAAGTTGGCCGCCAATGGCCCGCCTGGTGCGCGGGCAGTTCCTCTCGGCGCGCGAACAGGACTTCGTGCTGGCGGCGCAATGCCTGGGCGTCCCTAACCGGCGTATCATAACACTGCACATCCTGCCCAACATCCTCGCGCCGATGCTCGCCCAGATAACCTTCAGCGTGGGCGAGGCCATCTTGATCGAGTCCGGGCTGAGCTTCCTGGGGCTGGGCGTGCCCCTGCCGACGCCCAGTTGGGGCAATATGCTTGAGGCGGCCCGTAACCTGGAAGTGCTGCAAGGGTTGCCCTGGATGTGGATTCCGCCAGCCATCGCCACCGTCGTCACTGTGTTGTGCGTGAACTTCATCGGTGACGGACTGCGGGATGCCACGGATCCCAGACTGGTGATGTGACATTCGTCCCTGAGAAAGCGAGACAATTCATCTATGCACGGCCACCAACTTCGCAAGGCGCTCGTCAGCGGGGAGCGGGTCTACGGGATCACGGTAGAGGGCTTCGGCCAGCCCAAATGGCCTCGCTTCTTCGCCCAGTGCGGCCTGGATTTCGTCTTCATGGATACCGAACACACGCCGGCCAACCGCGAGACGGCCGCCTGGGCGGCCCAGGCCTACGCCGCGCACGGCGTCGCGCCGCTGCTGCGCATCCCGGAGATCAGCGCATCGCAGGCAGCGATGGGCCTGGACTCCGGCGCGCACGGCATCATCGTCCCTTATGTGGAGACGGTCGAGGAAGTGCGGGCGCTGGTCGGGGCCGTGCACTATCGCCCGCTTAAGGGGGCTGCGCTGCGCGCCGCTGTGGAGAATGGCGTGTTCCCCAGCACCGAAACCGCCGCCTACCTGCCCGCATACAACCGCGACGCTGCCTTGATCATCATGATCGAAAGCCCGGCTGGGGTCGCCAACCTGCCCGACCTGCTGGCGGTGGGCGGTGTGGACGCGGTGCTGGTCGGCCCTCATGACCTGTCAATCGCGCTGGGCATCCCGGAGCAGTACGAGCATCCCCTCTTTGAGGAGGCTTCGCGGCAGATCATCCGGGTTTGTCACCAGTATAAGAGCGGCGTGGGTCTGGTCTCTCCTGGGCCAGTGGAGCGCACTCTGCTCTGGACTGAGTGGGGATGCAACCTGATCATCCATCGCGCCGACACTTTGTTCGTGGCGAGCGGCATCGAGCAGGAATTGCAGCGCATCAAGCAATCGTTGGCACACTAGAACGGAGACACGACGTGTTCACTTTTCACGGGGCCTGGCCCGCGCTGGTCACGCCTTTTAACCCGGATGACACCATTAACACCAACGTCTTGCAGGATATGGTCGAGCACCACCTCGCCAAGGGAATCGGCGGGTTCTACCTGTGTGGCTCGACCGGTGAGGGGATGTTCTTATCGGTCGCCGAGCGCAAGCTCGTGGCGGAAGTTGTGCTGTCCCAGGTCAAGGGGCGCGCCCCAGTCATCGTGCACGTAGGGGCTGTGGTAGCCCGCGATGCCGCCGATCTGGCGCGCCATGCCGCCGAGCACGGCGCAGCAGGGATCAGCAGCGTGCTGCCGCCCCTCTTCGACAACGTGCCCAGCCTGCACGCTTACTTTGAGATGCTGGCCGCCGCCGCGCCAGACCTGGCGCTCTTGCCGTACCTTTACGGCGGCCCCACCAGCGCCGTGACCCTGATGCGCCAGCTCATGCCCATCCCGACAGTCGCCGGGGCCAAGTATACCGGCCCCAACATGTACGAGTTCAGCCAGATTGTCGCGCTGAAGGGCGATAGCTGGGCTGTCTTCTCCGGCATGGATGAGCAGTGCGTCTTCGCGGCCATGTCCGGGGCCAGCGGCAACATCGGCTCGACAGTCAACCTGATGCCCGGCGTCTACCGCGAGATCCATAAGGCTTACCGGGCCGGCGACCTGGCGCGGGGCCTCGAACTTCAGCAGCGCGCCAACGCCGTCACCGCCACTCTGATCGAGTCGGGCTTGATGGGATCGCTCAAGATGGCGCTGGAGATGCTGGGATTTCCCTGCGGAGGGCTGCGGCTGCCGCGACTCATGCCGAACGGGAGCGTTCGCTCCGACCTGTTCGCCCGGCTCGAAGCCTGCGGCCTGCACGAACTGGCTGAGATGTGAGCGACCCAAACACCATGACCGCACTGAGCAGCCGGGAGCGCATCTGGCGGCTGCTGGCCCACCAGGAACCAGACCGCATCGGCCTATGGGATGCTTACTGGATTGACACCCTGACCCGCTGGCACGCGGAAGGACTGCCCCAAGACAGCACACCGGAGAGGCTCCTGGGGTTCGACTTCGATGTGCTCTTCATGGATGCGTCGCTGCGCCTGCCAGAGCGCCTGCTGGAAGACTCGCCCGACTACACGATCCGCCAGGACAAACACGGCTTCGTCGGTAAGCAGTGGAAAGGCCACGCCGGCGCGCTGGGTTACCTGAGCCATGCCGTGACGGACTGGGACGACTGGCGACGCTTGCGCCCCCGGCTGGAGGTTGACTTCGGCGGGACAGCGCGCATCGGGCCTGTGTCGTACTTCGAGCCGTTCACCACCTATCCCACCTGGGAGGAACTGGCCCGCCAGGTTGCGGCGCTGCGATCCGGCGAGCGCTTCATCCTGCTGCATGTCTATGGCCCTTTCGAGGCCACCTGGCGCAAGCACGGCTTTGAGCAGTCGCTGATGAACCTGGTGCTGGAGCCGGCGCTGATGGCCGATATGTTCGAGGCGCACACAGACCTGGTCATCGCCACGCTGGAGAAGGCGCGCGCCCTGGGCATCGTGCCCGACGGGCTGTTCCTGGTCGAAGACCTCGGCGTGAACACCGGTCTGATGTTCTCGCGCAAGCAATACCGGGCGTTGCTGCACCCGGCGCACCAGCGGCTCGGCGACTATCTGCACCGCGCGGGGATCGCCTATTTCGTCCACTCAGACGGCGACATCCGCGCCCTGATCCCCGACCTGATCGAGGCCGGCGTGCAGGTGCTCCAGCCGCTGGAGGCCAAGATCGGGCTGGATGTGCGCGTATTGAAGCGCGAGTACGGAGCAGACCTGTCCTTTATGGGCAATATTGACGCGACGCGCATGGATGGCGACGCGCGCGCCGTCGAGACTGAAATCCACGAGAAGATCGGCGCGGCAATGCGCGGCGGCGGCTACATCTACCATTCCGATCACTCCGTGCCGCCGACCGTGAGCTGGGAGCGGTATCAGTGGATCATCGCCTGCGTGCGGCGCTGCGGGACCTACCGTGACAGAGCGGCGAAGAGGTCGGCTGAAGAAGGGCCTGGAGCGTGAGGGCTGGCGTTTGCAGAAAATCCTCCCATCACGCGAAAAGAATCATTGACTCCAGACAGCTAAGACGTTAGTCTGCCTGATCAAGGCTGGCGTATCCAAAGGGATATGGGGCGACGATGCGAGCGCTGACAGCGAGCGAGATTGCGGGCAACTGGGCCACGCTGCTGCTGCCCATCAACCCGGACGAGAGCATCGCCTACGACCGGCTGGCTGCTGAGATTGATGCGCTGATCGGCTGCGGCGTGGATGGTATCTACAGCAACGGGACGGCGGGCGAGTTCTACACCCAGTCCGAAGATGAGTACGACCGGGTGAGCGCGCTGCTGGCCGAGCGCGGCGAGGCGGCGGGTGTCCCATTCCAGATTGGCGCCAGCCACCCTTGCCCGCAGACCTCGCTGGCGCGCATCCGGCGCGCCGCCGCGCTCAAGCCCAGTGCGATCCAGGTGATCCTGGCCGACTGGTTCCCGCTGACCGACGACGAGGCAGTGGACTGCCTGGCGCGCATGGCCGAGGCCGCAGCCCCGATCGGTCTGGTGCTCTACAACCCGCCGCACGCCAAGCGCGTGCTGCGCCCGGAGACCTACGCGCGCCTCAAGGCTGAGGTGCCGGGCCTGGTGGGGGTCAAGGTCGCTGACGGGGACGCGGCGTGGTACGCCGCCATGCGCCAGCACGCCGCCGGTCTCTCCGTGTTCGTGCCGGGCCATCACCTGGCAACCGGCGTGCGCCAGGGCGCGGCAGGCTCCTACTCGAACGTCGCCTGTCTGAGTCCGGCGGGCGCCCAGCGTTGGTACGCCATGATGCACACCGATCCCGAGGCTGCGCTGGCGCTTGAGGGCCGCATCCGCGTCTTCATGGACAAGCGCATCGTCCCCTTCATCACGCGGGCGGGCTACGCCAACCAGGCGGTGGACAAGCTGCTGGCGGCCATTGGCGGCTGGGCGGACATCGGCACCCGGCTGCGCTGGCCCTATCGCTGGATACCGGAAGCAGAGGTGCTGCACCTGCGCCCGGCAGCGCGCGGGTTATTGCCGGAGCTATTCACGGGATGAGCGCCCACATCAGGCAAGAGCAGACAATGGGACACGCGACGCGCGCAGGTGGAGCGACAGGGACGATCTTCGACATCCAACGCTTCTCCATTCACGACGGGCCGGGTATCCGCACGACCGTGTTCTTCAAAGGCTGCAACCTCCGCTGCTTCTGGTGCCACAACCCGGAGTCATTGCATCCTGGGCCGCAGTTGCAGTTCTTCGCGGAACGCTGCATCGCCTGTGGCGCATGTGTGACCGTCTGCCAGCACGGGGCCAGCTTCTTTGACGACGGAGCGCCCGTCTACGATGCCAGGCGGTGCGCCGCGTGTGGCGCATGCGCCGAGGTGTGCTACGCGGAGGCCCGCGTGTTGGTGGGGCGACGGGTCACGGCGGATCAGGTTGTGGAAGAGATTCTGCGAGATCGCGCCTTCTACGACCCCTCCGGGGGTGGCGTGACGCTCTCTGGCGGCGAGCCTGTACTGCAGCGCGCGTTCGCGGGCGCGATCCTGGCGCGCTGCCGGGCTGAGGGGCTGCACACCGCGCTGGAAACCGCCGGGCATTATCCCTGGGAGCACATCGCTGCGCTGCTGCCCTTGCTTGACCTGATCATGATGGACATCAAGCATCTGGAGTCAGGCCGGCACCGCGCGGCTACCGGCGCGCCCAACGAGCGCATTCTGGCCAACGCGCGCCGGCTGGCCGAAACCAACCGCCCTCTTATCTTTCGTGTGCCGGTGATCCCGACGGTCAACGATACGGAGGAGGAAATCGGCGCCATCGCGGACTTTGTGCGAGGACTGGCCGACGGGCGGCGCGCTCGCGGCGAGCGCGCGCCGATCACGCTAGAACTGCTGGCCTTTCACCGCCTGGCCGGTGACAAGTACCGGGGTCTGGGGCTGGACTGCCGGGCCAGCGCCCTGGAGCCGCTCAGCGCGCAGCGCATGGCGGAGCTGACAGAGCTGGCCCAGCGCCGAGGCCCGCAGGCGACGGAGGAGTAGCGATGGGCGCATTTCACGGGCAAGGGTGCGCCAACGACGCGACCTGTATCTTTGAGAGGCAATGCTGGGGAGACTGATTATGTCCGCCATCGAGACGCGGCACGAGTTGTCTTATCAGGAACGCCTGGACGCTTTGCGCGAGACGAAGCTCCGCCAGACGCAGGAGAAGATTGACTGCATCGGGGCCATGGATCACGACGACTGGGCAGTTGTCCTGCCGCCGCCCGACCGGCGCAAAGTGGTCCACGTGCTCAGTTCGTCCGGCGTGCCGATCACAGACGTGCTGCTGGATGGTATTGCAATCGAGAGCAACCATCCAAGCGGCGGCTTCTACGGCCCTCGCACCTGCGGGCGCAACTTCCGCGCGCTGCTGGACGGGCAGCCTCCCTACATAGACCCGCTCAGTTCGCTGGCTGGCGCTTACATGGCGAACTTCGCGTCCTACCGTATGCCGCACTGGAATCCCGACCTGGACTACGCGCATCTCCGCCCCGATCAGGAGAAATATCAGTTGACGACCGGCATCGGCGGGATGCAACACTTCGGGCAAGACCTGGCGATCGGTCTCCAACTGGGCTGGGCCGGCATCCTGCGCAAGATTCGACATTATCGCCGGACGAACGCCCCGCACGGCGACAGCCTGTACCAGGGCCTGGAGGACGTAGTACTGGGCATCCAGGGGTGGATCAGCCGCCACGCGGACGCCGCCCGCCTGCGCGCCGAGTCCGAGCCTGATCCCCAACTGCGCGCGAACCTGGAGAGCATGGCCGCCATCAACGCTCGCCTGGTGACCGAGCCGCCGCGCACCTTCCGCGAGGCGTGCCAGTGGATTCTGTGGTACCAGATGGCGGCGCGCACGTACAACGGCAGCGGGTCGCTGGGGCGACTCGACATGCTGCTGGAGCCTTTCTACCGGCAGGACATCGCCAACGGCACCCTGACCGACGAGGAAGCCATCTTCCACATCGCCTGCCTGCTGTTGCGCGACACCGCCTACATCCAGCTTGGCGGGCCAGACATGACAGGCCGGGACGTGACCGGCCCGGTGTCGTTCCTGGTGCTGGAAGCGGCGCATCGGCTCAAGGTTCCGGCCAATATCGGCGTATGCGTGGGCAAGGCGGTAGACCCCGGACTCCTGCGGCGCGGCGTCGAGATCATGCTGCAAGACCGGATGGGGATTCCCAAGTTCCTGGGGATAGACCAGACGGTAACAGGCTTTGTGCGCAACGGTTATCCGCTGGCCGACGCGCGCCAGCGCGCCTATATGGGCTGCCAGTGGTCGAGCATTCCGGGCCGCGAATACAGCATGAACGACCTGATCAAGATCAACCTGGCGGTCGTGTTCGACGTGGCACTGCGCGACATGCTGGCCGACCGGGGCGTGTCGCCCAGCGTGGACGAGTTGCGGCGGCGCTTCGAGGCGCATCTGCGGCAAGCAATCGCTGTCACCGCCGAAGGGATTGACTTTCATCTGGCCCACATGCACGAGGTATTTCCCGAACTGGTGCTCGACCTGTGCTGTCACGGGGTGATCGAGCGCGGGCTGGATGCTTCACACGGCGGCGTCGAATACTACAACATTGGCGTGGACGCGGCGGGCCTAGCCGTTGTCGCGGACTCGTTCGCCGCCATCGCGCAGCGCGTCGAGCAGGAGGGGCGACTGACCTGGGCGGAGCTTCTCCATCACCTCGACAATGACTGGGCTGGCCCCGAAGGCGAGCGTGCACGGCTGATGATGCGGCGCATCCCGCGCTATGGCAGCGGCGGCTCGCGCGCCGACGAGTATGCGGTCGAAGTGGCGCAGACTTTCGCCCGCCTGGTCAAAGAGCGGCCCACCCCTGGGGGAGTCACCATGATTCCCGGCCTGTTCTCGTGGGCGGATACCATCCGCCTGGGTCGCCATCTGGGGGCCACCCCGAACGGGCGTCATGCCGGCGCGCCGATCTCGCACGGGGCGAACCCCGATCCTGGCTTTCGCAAGGACGGCGCGCCGACCGCGCTGGCCGTGGCCATTGCCGCCGTGCAGCCCGGCTATGGCAACGTCGCGCCGATGCAGATCGAGCTGGACCCCAGCTTCTCCCCCAGCGAGACGCATATCGAGATGATCAGCAGCCTGATCCGGGCGCACTTCGACCTGGGCGGCACGCAGATCAACATGAACGTGATGGACGCTGCCAGAGTGCTGGAAGCGCACCAGGACCCCAGCAAGTATCCTGACCTGGTAGTGCGCGTGACGGGCTTCAGTGCCTATTTTGCGTCGCTGTCACCGGAATTCCGCCAGCTTGTGGTGGATCGAATCCTTTCTGCCTGACCCGCAGTCTGTTTGTGCCCCGTCGGAGCGACAACGACATGCGCACTTACACCGAGCCACCTCGCGCCATCCCGGTCATTGACGAGGTAGATGTCATCGTGGCGGGGGGCGGACCGAGCGGACTTCCGGCGGCAGTGGCCGCTGCCCGTCAGGGGGCCTCTGTCTGTCTTATCGAGCGTTACGGCTTCCTGGGGGGCATGGCGACCGCCGGCCTTGTCGCGCCGATCCTGGGGCACATTCGCCCCAAGAGCGCGGCCTCCGTCAACAACGGCCTGCTGAAAGAGATAGTCGAGCGGATGCACACCCTCGGCGGCGCGCCAGCCTGGCAGACTACCTGCCGTGAAGGCGGCATCCGTTTTGAGGCGGAAGCCTTCAAACGAGTGGCCGACATGCTGGTGCAAGAAGCGGGCGTCAGACTGCTGCTGCACTCGTGGATCGCAGACGCCATCGTGGAAGACGGCGTGATCCGGGGCGTCATCATCGAGAACAAGTCGGGTCGGCAGGCAGTGCTCGGCAGGTGCGTGGTGGACGCTACCGGAGACGCGGACGTGGCTTTCCGCGCAGGGGCGTTCACCCGCCAGGGACGCAGCTTTGACGGGCGCGTGCAATCCATGGGCATCTTCTTCCACCTGAACGGCGTCGCCCAGGTCAGCAAGAGCCAGGAAGCGCAAGCCACCGAGCAGATCAGGCAACGCATGGTCGCCGGCGAGTTCCGCTTCTTCGATCCTAACGTCGCCAACCGCCAGACCATGCACCGTGAAGTATTCTCACCCAACATGGCGCGCTGGTCGGGCGACCCGACCGACGTGCGCGACCTGACTCAGGCTGAGCTGGACATTCGCCAGGAAACCTGGAAGCTGATCGAGTTCTTAAGAGCGGAAGCGCCGGGTTTTGAGGGCTGCTTCCCCCATCCACTGGCTACCCAGGTTGGCGCCAGGGAGAGTCGCCGGATCTTGGGCGATTACGTGCTCACCGCGCAGGATGTGCTTGAGCGGCGCAAGTTCGCCGATGGAGTCGCGCGCGGAGTGTGGTGGGTGGAACTGCACTGCCCCCTCGGTCGGTCGTATCCAGTGCACGTCTGCACCATTGACTGCGTAGCGGGAGAGGGCTGCCCCTACTGGAAAGCCGAGCACGCTGGTGAGATGCTGGCTAGCTCGCCGCCCCACGACGAAGAGGATGACTGGTTCGAAATCCCGTACCGGAGCCTGATGCCGCAGGGCGTGGAGAATCTCCTCGTCGCAGGGCGCTGCATCTCGGCCAGCCACCAGGCGACCGCTGGTATCCGCGTCATGGGCATCTGTGCGGCCATCGGCCAGGCGGCTGGCACGGCAGCGGCGATCTCGGTGCTAACTGACCGACAGCCGCGCCAGATTGACGTGACGGCGCTGCGACAGGTGCTTGTGCAGGATGGGTTGCTGGAAGACTATTTCGCGCACTGACGGACGTTCGTTTCCGGGAATATCGAGCCGAACGACGTGGCAGGTGTTCTTCTATGAGGATCGTGTTGAGGTAGTGAAAGTGGGTTACCACGATGCGGTGCTTGAGGTTGTTTACCGCGACGAATGCACAGACCAACCTACCGTCAAAACACGACAAGTCTCGTCCAAAGGCAGACTTGTCATCAGCCTGCGCGGCATGAATGCAGCCGTCAGGTACGACACGCCATTCGAAGGCCTGCGCCAGGATAAGTGCGGCGCGAGTGGAGAAAGCGACGGTGGGAGCTTAAGAGGTGACAAGAACCTGTCCGTCGGTATTCTTCGGTTTTGGGGTAGGGTTGTTGTTCAAGTCGCATCTCGTTTCAGATGGGTGGGTAACACTCCTATTCTGTACGAGATGCGTCTCTTTTTCACGCCCAAATCAATCACGGATAGGTTCTAGTCTAAAGCAATTCTCCAGAGACCTGGTAGAGTGCCTGCAAAAGCACTGCGCGGACCCCTAAAACCCAGGTCTAGACTGTCAGAAGCGAATAGAAATGGCCTGTGTTTGCGTTGTCCGAATAGAAATATGCCCTGTGTTTGCGCAAGATAAGGTCCGAAGTCTGACATGCGCGGTGAAGAATCGCCCCTTTACTGGGTGACCGGGGCCATGATCGCGTCAATGCGCGCCAGGGTGTCGCTGTCGAGCGTCAGGTCAACCGCCTTGAGCGTCTCGTCAAGCTGGGCGGGCTTCGTCGCCCCGGTGATCGCACTGCTGACTCCCGGCTGACGCAGCGTCCAGGCCAGGGCAAGCTGGGCGCGGGTCACGCCCAGGTCGTCGGCGACCGGCTTCAACTTGCGGATCGCGGCGATGGACTCCCCCTTGTACCACTGGTCGCGCAGCCCCTCAAGGCGCGCTAGGCGGCTGTCATCGGGCAGGGCGTCGTCGTACTTGCCGGTCAGCAGCCCGCTGGCCAGCGGACTCCACACCACCAGCCCGATGCCGTTCTTCTCCGTGATGGGCAGCACGTCCTCCTCGACCCTGCGCCGCGAGATCATGTTGTAGAGCGGCTGCTCGACCTGCGGCTTGATCAGGTTGTGGCGCTCGCAGAGATTCAGCGCCTCTTGAATCTGCGCGCCGGTCCATTCGCTGGTGCCCCAGTAGAGAATCTTGCCCTGGTGCACCAGGTCGTCCAGCGTGCGGACGGTCTCCTCCAGCGGGGTTTCCTCGTCCCAGCGGTGGCAGAAGAACAGATCGAGGTAGTCGGTGCCGATGCGCTGCAGCGAGGCATGGACGCTCTCGAACAGGTGCTTGCGCGACAGGCCGCGGTCGTTCACGTCGTCGCTCATCGGCCAGAACGCCTTGCTGGAGATGACCAGGGTGTGGCGCGGAAACAGCTTAAGGATTGACCCCATCAGCTTCTCCGCCTCGCCCCTGGCGTAGACATCAGCGATGTCGAAGAAGTTGATGCCGCTGTCATACGCCTTCACGATGATGTCGCGGGCGAGGCGGCGGTCGGTCACGCTGTCGCCGAAGGTCGTCCAGCCGCCCAGACTCAGCACGCTGACCTTAAGACCGGAATTGCCCAAACGGCGGTAGTTCATGCGGTGTGCCCCCTTCCGTGTGCAAACCAGGTGCTCTCTTGTCGCTATGTTTGTACCACACCCGGCGCGAAGAGACCGTTAGAAGCGCGTATAACCGGGCAGGGGCGCGCTCACGGCGACAGGCGGCGCAGAGTCTCATAGAGCGGGCGCAGTCGCCCGTACAGGCGCTTGTAGACCTCAGCGTAGAGCGCGTTGTAGGTGGCGTGCGTGGCCGGGTCGGGCGCGAAGACGCGCTCGACGCGCGTCATGGCCTGGATCGCAGTGTCGAAGTCGGGGTGCAGCCCCAGCCCCACCGCAGCCACAATTGCCGCGCCCAGCCCGGAGGTCTCGTAGGTGTGCGGGCGGGCGGCGGGCAGCCCGAAGACATCGGCAGTGAGTTGCATGGCCGCGTCGCTCTGCGAGCCGCCGCCGGAGACGCGCAGTTCGGTGATCGGCACGCCGCTGCGCTTCTCGGTGCGCTCTTTGCCCTCACGCAGGGCGTAGGCCAGCCCTTCCAGAATCGCCCGGTAAAGGTGGGCGCGCGTGTGGGCGTCGCTGAAGCCGATCACCGCGCCGCGCGCTTCCGGCCCCGGCACGCGCACCCCTGGTGACCAGTATGGTTGCAGCACCAACCCCTGCGACCCCGGTGGCACCTGGGCAAGCAGTTCATCGAGCAACCTCTCTGGCTCGACGCCGTTCTGCTCGGCGAGGATCATCTCGCGGTGGCCAAACTCTTGCTTGAACCAGCTCACCATCCAGAAGCCACGATAGATTTGCAGCTCCAGGCTGTATGCGCCCGGCACGGCGGACGGATAGGGCGGGATGAGCGGGATGATCTCGATGTAGCGGCGGTGTGTCGTGTTGATCGTCGCTGTTGTGCCGTAGCTTAGGCAGCCGATGTGCGGCTCCAGGCAGCCGGAGCCAATGACCTCGCACGCTTTGTCGGCAGCGGCAGCGATGAGGGGCAGCCCGGCGGGAATGCCGGTCGCGGCGGCGGCTTCGGGCGTGATCACGCCAATCTGCGCGGCGGGCGGCACTAACTCCGGCAGATGTTCCGGGCGGACGGCGAGCGCCTGCCACTTCCAGTCCCGCGCGCGCGACCACGTCTGGCGCTTGTAGTCGAAGGGCAGGTAGCCCACCTGGCAGCCGACCGAATCGGCCAGGCGACCGGTCAGGCGGTAGGTGAGATAGCCGGAGAGCAGGACGTACTTATGCGTCTGCGCCCAGATAGCGCGCTGCTGGGTGGCGATCCAGTTGGCTTCGGCCTCGGCCTGCAAGTAGGCGACGGTCTGGCGCAGCCGCGCCGCGCGGAAGATCAGCCCCCACAGCCCGCCGACCGGGGCGATCCCTTCGGCGCGGCGCTGATCGGGCCAGACGATGGCCGGGCGCAGCGGCTTGCCGTCGCGGTCGAGGTTGATCACCGTGCCCCGCTGAGTCGTCAGCGCCACGCCGTGCACTGCCTCTTTGGGCGCTGCCGCCAGCGTCCAGAGTTGCTGGCACGCCTCGCCCAGCTTGTCCCAGAAGTATTCGGCGTACTGCTCGGCCCAGCCAGGGTGTGTCGAGAAGTACGGCTCGATGGGCACGCGCGCCTTAGCGACCAGGTGCCCCTGCAAGTCGAAGAGCAGCGCGCGCACGCTCTGCGTCCCGTTGTCAATGGCGAGGATCAGGTCATCGGGCATGGCGCTGCGCGTCTCCAGGTGGCAACCGGTCGCAGGAGTCAGCCATCAGGTATCAGCCGGACTCTTGCAGCTTTGGCCTTTGCTGATAGCTGACTGCTGATAGCTGACCACTGTTCACTGTGTTTGTGCCACAACTCAGGCAATACTGCAATCGGTTCTTTCGGTGTGGACTATCTTCGGCTATTCTATACCCATTTCGGACCATAGACGGCGAACCAGAAGGGTGCGCATGGGGCTTGCAGCCGAGTACATCCTGGTATCTGTAGCTTTTGTGTTGCTGGTGAGCATCCTGGCCAGCAAGGTCTCAGCGCGGCTGGGCGTTCCGGCGCTGTTGCTCTTCCTGGCGATTGGGATGCTCACCGGTTCCGAAGGCCCCGGCGGGGTCTATTTCGACGATCCCTGGCTGGCCCAGTTCTTGGGCGTGACGGCGCTGGCCTTCATCCTCTTTTCCGGCGGCCTGGAAACCGACCTGGACGAGATACGCCCGGTCATGGTCATGGGAATAGTGCTGGCGACAGCGGGCGTGCTCGTCAGCGCCCTGCTGGTCGCCGGATTCACTCTGTTGGTGCTCGATTTTTCGCTGAAGGAAGCCCTGCTGCTGGGGGCTATCGTGTCCTCCACCGACGCGGCGGCGGTGTTTGCTGTGCTACGCAGCAAGAGCCTCGGTCTGCGCGGCATCCTGCGCCCGCTGCTGGAGTTTGAGTCCGGCAGCAACGATCCGATGGCCGTCTTCCTCACCCTGGGCATGATCCGCCTGGTACAAGACCCCACGGCGTCGCTGCCGGACCTGGTGCTGATGTTCGTGCAGCAGATGGCGCTGGGCGTGATCTTCGGGCTGGGCATCGGGCGCGGCATTACCTTTGTGCTCAACCGGATTCGCCTGGAGTATGACGGGCTTTATTCGGTGGCCAGCATGGCCCTGGTGCTGTTGACCTACGGCGCGACCACCTCCCTGGGAGGTAGCGGCTTCCTGGCGGTGTACCTGGCCGGGCTGGTGGCCGGCAATCGCAGCTTCATTCACAAGCGCAGCCTCACCGAGTTTCACAGCGGGCTGGCCTGGCTGATGCAGATCGTCATGTTTCTCACCCTCGGCCTGCTCGTTTTCCCTTCGCAGGTGATGCCTATCACGCTCCAGGCCCTGCTGATCTCCGCTGCGTTGATCCTGGTCGCGCGACCGCTGGCCGTCTTTACGACGCTGGTCTGGGCGAAAAAGGTGAGCCTGAACGAAAAAGCGTTCGTCTCATGGGTAGGGTTGCGCGGCGCAGCCCCCATTATCCTGGCGACCTTCCCGCTGCTGGCAGGCGTGGAACAGTCGAACACCATCTTCAACCTGGTGTTCTTCATCGTGCTCACCTCGGCTCTGGTTCAGGGGACGACGCTACCCTATGTGGCCCGGCTCCTGCATGTGGACGCTCCCCTTGAGAGCAAGCCGTCGTACCCGATTGCATTCGTGCCCACCGAGCCGATTCAAAGCGACCTGCTGGAGTTGACGATCCAGCCAGGGTCGGAGGCCGCGCACAAGCGCATTGTTGACCTGGAAGACTTGCCGGAGACGGCTTTGATCGTCCTGATCCGGCGCGACACCGAGTTCCTCGTGCCGCGTGGGAGCACGATGCTGCAAGAGGGGGACAATCTGCTCGTGCTGGCTGAACCCGCTGACCTGAGCAGGCTCCAGGCGCTGGTGAGCGCCGCTGCTGGGTAGCGTGCGGGGGAGAGGGGCCTTCCACCAACTGCCTGCCCCCTCGATGCTGGTGGCGACATGCTGGCGCCGGCGCTCCGCAACCAGACTTCCGAAGTCCTTCGCAGACTTCGGAAGTCTGTTTCTGCAGAACGCCCTGTTAGCCCAGCGTGTCCTGCACCGTTGGCGGCACCAGCGCGCGCTCGAACGTGACTGCGTGTGCATCGCCGTCGGGCAGCACGGTCAGCGGCACGACCAACATCGCCCGGTCTACGAAGCACAGCGTCTCGTTGACCGCCTCGCACCAGTACACCGTCAGGTCGAGCGCCAGATCGGTCTGCCCTACCGCGAAGGTGACCGGCACCTCGACCGGCAGATCGGGCAGCAGGAGGCGGATGTCGCGCGACTCAGCCGGAATCTGGGCCACCGGATCATCAGGGAAGATGGCCGTGAAGGGGGCCAGACCGTTGAGCTTGTAGCCATCGGGCATGGTCACCTGGATGCGCAGGGTGCCCGGCCCGGCGGTGACCGTCTGCGGGGCCAGCAGCAGCGCGCCTTCAGCGGCGAACGCGCCCCCAGTCAGGCCGCCTGGCACGACGGACACAGCATCCGCGCTGCTCAGCCGCTCGACGTTGGGGAACGTCACTGTGCTGACGACGCCCGTCGCCAGGTCAGCCACGCGGACGGCGTGGTTGTTCGTGTCGGCGATGTACAGCTTGCCGTCCGCGTAGTCAATGCCGCCCGGCTCGTAGAACAGCGGCGCGCTCCCGTCAGCAAAGCCCGGCTCGCCCGTGCCGAGGAAGGTGACGCTCTCGCGCGTGGCCGGGTCGAGGCGCTTGATCTTGTTGTTGTAGGTGTCGGCCACATAGAGGAAACCGTCATCGGCGACCGTCACGCCCAGGGCGTGCTGCAGGCGCACCTCGTCGCCTACCCCGTCCACATCGCCGAAGTCGAACAGCCCCGTGCCGACGATGGTGCGCACCTCGCCGCTGGGGTCGAGGTCTGCCGTGCGAATGGCGCTGGCTTCGGGGTCGGCGAAGTAGAGCACCGTCCCGTCGGTGTCAATGCCGCTCGGCTGGTTCATGGCCGACTGGCGCAGCGGCCCGTCCAGCAGGGCTTCGCGCCCCGTGCCGGCATACGGCCCGACCTGGCCGCTGGCGCTGTCGTAGACCCACAGTTGGTGCGGCCCGGCCATCGCAATGTAAATCTTGCCTGCATGGGCAACCACGTCCCAGGGGGAGCTAAGCGCGATCTCGGTGCCGGGGCCGCTGGCGTCGCGCTCGAAGCCCTGCTCGCCCGTCCCGGCGACAGTCGTCACCGTGCGCGCGGCCAGGTCCACAGCGCGCAGGGCGTGATTCTCGGTGTCGGCCACGTAAAGCGTGTCCCCGTCGAGCGTCAGGCCCTGCGGACGGAAGAACTGGGCAGTCGCGTAGTCCCCGTCGCGCAGCCCCTCCTCGCCCGCGCCGATCACGTCGAGCACTGCAAACGTATCCAACGCGGCAACGACGATGCGGTTGTTGTTGCTGTCGCTGATGAACAGGCGGTTGCCCGCCGCATCAGCCAGCACCTTGCCGGGGAAGCGCAGCGGCGCGGTGTGATCATCGCGGGCCATCTCCGGCTGCCACTGGGCCAGCGGCGCGGGGTTGATCGCGCCCGCTGCGCTGTACTCGCGGGCCATCGTCTCGATCACCGGCTGGATGCGCGGGTAGAGCGGCTCGCCGGAAAGCTGCCCAACGACCTTGCCGAAGGGGTCAATGACCACGAACGTCGGCCAGGCGCGCACGCCGTACTGCTGCCAGGTGATGAAGTCGCGGTCGTTGATCACCGGGTGCTCGACCTCATAGCGGCGCACGATGCGGCGGATGTTCTCCGTCTCACCCTCGTTGGTGAACTTGGCCGAGTGCACGCCAATCACGACCAGCGCCTCAGGGTATTCGGCCTCCAGCCGCTTGAGGTCGGGGATGACATGGATGCAGTTGATGCAGCCATACGTCCAGAAGTCCAGCAGCACGATTTTGCCGCGCAGGTCGGCCATGCTCACCGGCGCGGAAGCGTTGATCCACTCAGCGCCGGCGGGGAAATCCGGCGCGTTCACATTCCCCGAATAGGTGTACGTCACGTCGTCTCCCTCACCTGGCCCCGGCGTGCTGCCGTCCTGCGCGGTGACGCCAACGGCGCTCAGCGCCAGCACGATCAGCGCCCCGCCCAGCGCGATCACAGCCGCCATTCCAACCCATCGCTTCATTGTTTCTTCCTCGCCTGGTTGCTATCCCCCCGCCGCGTTCCGTGACCACACCGCTCATAGCGCGTGATGAGGAGATTGTACGCGCGCGCGGCCCGATTTGACCACTGGGGAGAGACGTGGAGGCGCTGCTCTGCTGCGTCCAGAGGGAGGGGCAAGTTAAGTCTGGCTGCGCGGGCCTCTCCCCCTCAATCCCCCTCTCCAGCAGAGCTAGAGAGGGGGACTTGGATCGCC
>CAYNHD010000019.1:0-3929 GCA_964396775.1 uncultured Thermoflexus sp.
CCTGCCGACCCTGGCGGCAGCAGCCGTCACGCTGACGCCAACTCTCACGCGCACGATAGCCGGTGATCGGGATAGGGAAGAAACTCCGGCTTCCATCTAGCTGCGCTTCGTGCACCTCACGCGCCAGCACGGGGTCAACCTGCTCTAGTGCGCGCATAGTTGCTGCATGATCGGCTTGCGTGTTGCCTAATAAATTCAGCAGGAACAAAGCGAAGTACGACTTGCCTGACCCATAGGGGCCAGTTAGCGTCCAGGCGCGCGCTGGACGCTTCTCGTCGAGACCTGTAACGATGCGCCCTAGACAAGCGAGTGCCTGGGAAGTGAGCACATAACCCTGAGCCAGACCTACATGGTGCAGGTCACTCTCCAGGCGGATGGCGCGGATGGCCGCCCGCCGAATCTCTACAGCGGATGCAAGCAAGGAAGGAAAGTCCTTATTCATAATAGGATCGCAGCAGGACCAAGGCGTGTTCAGATACATTATCGAGAGCCAGGCTGTGCAAGTAGAGCTGCCGAAGCCCGGCTGTCTCTTGGAGGCGAATGCTTCCTGCCGTCTTTTGTTCCAGGGTCTCCAGATAAGCCACCACGCTGTTTTCGTCGAGTTTGAAGGCCTGGCCGGGACTGCCAGGACGGTAGAGGCACTCATCCACTGCAACTGCCCGCCTGTGCTGGGCAATCTGAGCCAAGAATTGAAGGAGAGCGTAGCCAAATATCTCTGCCGGCAACAGGGGTTTGGGGCCAATCATGAAGGTGTAAATCCGCTCCTCTCTGCTGGAACGCATCAGACCCAGTTCCGCCAACGGGCAGTCTAGCCCATCCTCAGAAGACGCAGTGTTTCTGGTTTTTGCAGGGACATATGTGCGCAGGCAGACCTCAACCTCTCGCTCGGCCATCTGTGACGTAGTACGAATGCCATCGCGGTCGAACTGCCGGCGAACAAAATCGGCCAGGCGTTGTCGCGTGAACTCACGCTCTAGAAACGTAGTGAAGACGAGTTCCCAGACATAGCTGTACGCACCTGAGACTAGCTGCCAGTGAAGCAGCCACAACGTTCCAACGTCTTCGAGATAGGGGTCCCGTCCTTCGCGACCGAATAGCAGCGTCCCTAGAGGGGTGGGCTGGAGAGCTGCTTTGGGGCCAAAGGATGGAGACTCCAAGACTCCGGTGGCCAAGCACCAATGCCTTATGGAACGAACCATGTTCTTGCCAACGCCTAGCCTCACCAATGCGTCGCTATGAGTGAAGATAGTAGGGTCCTCAGTTGCGAGGTCAACTCCCTTTTTCAGCCATCCCTGGCGAAAGACAAACTTTTCATGACCTCCGAAGATAGAATGCCTCTGCTCTCCTGAGGCAGTCCTTGATTGCACAGTACTTACTCCTATCTGAACCTATCAGTCCCTGCTTACCTGCCCACCTGCGTCCTCTATCAGGGCACTCAAGGCAGGCATTAGTTGAGATGTCTAGGGCGTGCCTGTTCAAGCATCTGGCGTTCTGCGCCTCAGAGATCCCTACTCAGAATATACGCCCCAGAGCATGTGAGCAAATCGCTGGTTGCACTCGAGCCGACAATGCTATTGCCCGTTAACCCCGATTGTATGACGAAGTCTGCTAGCCTGAGACAAGGCAATTGCTGGGCGAATAGGTGCCGCGATCGGCGATGCAACCTCGCGCATCACAAGCCCATTCGCACCTGCTAATGCTACGGGATCTACCGTTCACGCCATCCCCTCATTAGCGATTTCGCTGTCCTCCGCACAGCGCCGTGTCGTGGCCAGACTCGACCAGCCTCCCGCTTCCTGCAGGCGCAGCACGCCCACCCTCCGCGCCCAGTAGTGGCGGCAGTCGTGCGCGCTTAAGCCCTCCAGTCCCACTTCCTTGCCCAGCACCCGCACCCGGTCGGTGATGGAACGCTCGCTCATCCTGGCGTTGGTGAGTGGTCATGGGATACTCCTGAGTGATGGATTAGGGCGGGCAGTGCAGCACTCTCTGCGCGCACCGTTTGCGCTGCGGGCGAGCTGCACGGCGAAGTGGTAGGGGAGCCGGGGAGGGTTCATCGCGCGTCAACCGAACCCCTATTCGTGCACGCTTATCTTACCACAGAACGCGGCTCCGTGCTAAAGGTTGCTGCGAAGAAAGCCTGGCAAATACGCTGACGGATAGGGGCTTGAGAGTCTGACAGAAGTGAGAATAGCTTCTGATTTGACCTAATAATCAGAAGCTATTTGAGGGCCAAATTGGGTGACAGTGAAGGGAATCTGGAACCGCTTCCGGGCCGGGTTCTTTATGCTCTAGTCTCGCATCTCGGGCTGTGTTCACTTGCGACAGCTCATCTCAAGAAATAAGTTCTGGTGACGGCAGATACTACTGGCAAAGTGGTCAGCGCGTGCCGACCAGGCGGGCGACTCGCGTCCCGATAAACTGGACGTTCAGGCCGAGATACGCTCCTGCTCTATCAACCACGTCACCGCCTCCTGAACGGCTTGTAGTGATGAATAGCGGGGTTGGTAGTTGATCAATCGCTGTGCCTTGGCAATGCTGCAATTGGGACTGTGAGCGATGTGGTCCCAGGTCGCTTGCGCTTCTTCGGGCGTCACCGTCTCAACCCACTCATCCCACGGTAGGAACCGAAGGCGAGCTTCCCGGCCAAACCAGCTTGCCACAGCTTCCGCGTAACCGCGCAAGGTGATGGCTGCGGGCGAGACAACATGGAAGTTCTGACCGACCGACGTGCTCCAATGCGCCATTGCCTGGAGAAACGCCAGAGCAATGTCGTCGGCATGCACGTGGTGAACAGTCTCCATGCCCAGATTCGGCAGCAGGAGTTCCTCGCCGCGAGCCAGGGTCTCAAACACAGCCGGATTGAAATGCCCAGCTGGGTTGAGTGGCACCCACCCCGGTCCTACAATGTGCCCTGGCATCAGCACTGTGGCCGGGAAGCCGCTCAGACGTGCTTCGCGCAGCAGATAGCCCTCGATCGCTGCTTTCTGGATGCCATAGGCGCCGAAGGCCCGACGTGCCTGCTCTTCCGTCGTCGGCACAATCACACTTGGCCCATGTGCCCAGATCGTTCCGCAGTGCAAGAAGTGTTGCACCCGTCCGCGAAGCGCCTCAACGAGATGCTGCGCGCTCTCCAGCGTGAAACAAATCATATCTATTGCCACGTCCGGTTCGAGACGGCGAATGCGCTCGCCAAAATCGCCTGCCTCTTCCGCCACAGCCCTGTCGATTTCTACAAGCGACACGCGATCCCAGGCGCGGCTGGACTGGTAAGGCTTGCGCTGGCCGCGACTCACCACGACCACGTCATGACCTTGGTTCACCAGCCGTGGCACCATGTAGGTGCCCACATGCCCCGTTCCGCCAATCACCACAACACGCATGATAGTGTCACCCTCCATACGATCGTAGATCACTCAGCTCCGTCGCCCTCTAGCCCGGAGTCGCGCCGTTACCTGGCCCTGTCAGGCGGATCAGGAGAGCGTTTGCGAGCTTGTTTTGCTCCCGCCCCAAGCTTGCCCCAAATCAGCGCGGCACCGTTCTTGAGCGGAAGGCGGAAGTCATCAGACTCCACCAAGATTGTCTCGACGCATCGAATTTTGCCCACATCTGGGAGCCTTACAGAGTCAGCCGCGGCACCTACCTGCTCTACTCCGCTGAGAGAGCTCCGTGGATTCCTGGGGCTACGGACCGTGGGAAGCACTCTCTATTGCCAGCCGCAGCTCGATGTGATCCTGGGCATACGCCTCAAGAGTCTGGCCAGATGCCACAGCCTCCCACCCTTGCCGCAAGCTGGCCGCGCCTCCCCTGGGGCCCATGGGATGCTCAAACACGGCCCGCCCAGGGACAATGCCGAAGTCAACCGTCTTCAGCTTCTGATAGAGAATTGCCGTTGACCCCGCCCACTGACTACCTGCCGGTATGGGGAGAGA
>CAYNHD010000019.1:4029-21487 GCA_964396775.1 uncultured Thermoflexus sp.
AGCATCCTGATCGCGCTCAGACCAGTGGTCATACCATTAACCATGACCGCATTTGCCCCCCGCTCGACAGCAATATCGTGCAGCTCAATCAATCGGTCTACTTCGTCTGTTATATTGGCGAGATAGATCTTTCTCTCTCCCGTCACCTGCTCGCTTCTCAGGCGCGCTCTACCCACTTTTTCTGCTCGCACGCTCAAGGGAGACCATTCGATATCGCCCAGCATCTCGTCATCCTTGGCGATGTCGAGCCCGCCCAGCCAGCTTTGATAGGCCAGCTCCGCGAAGGCATCGGGGGGCAAGCCGATGTTGGGTTTGACCACTCCCAGGAATAGAGGGCGCTCATAGACCCCCAACAGGTCGCGCAATCCCTCAACACCGAATCGCGGGCCTTCGAAGTGCTCCAGAAAACTGTGTGGGAAGGTAATGTCGAGCAGCTTTATCGCCGCGATACCGGGGGAGTGAAAGACGCCTTCGCCACAGACTGCTGTCAGGAGATTCGGCAGTCTGGGACCGAAGTTCGTATGGGGATGAGCAATCGTCACCCGGCACCTGGTCACCTTCTGCATCTCAACACCCGGCAGCGTGTAGCTCGGCTCGATGGGGGAGCCATTCACCGTAAGATCGAGCACTTTTGCCCCGAACTGCTCGCGCAGGTCCTCGTCAACGCCTACCCGCTTCCACTGCGCTGTGGACTGCTCCTGGCATAGATGAGCTGCCGCTTCCTCTGGGTCGTCCGTGGCTTCAAAGGAATAGTCCAGGAGGATGTATCTCTCCAGATCCAGATTTGCCCGGTCTGCGAAGAAGCCCCGCTTGTCTTGAGGGTTCATTATGGTCTCCGATACGAGAAGATTTGGGGCTTGCCTTGCCTCACTGGATCAGGACCTAGCCATCCACTCATGCGGTGCGGAACGACGATCACAAGCAATTGGACGGGCGCAGTCTGATAGTGCAGATCTGGTAAGGACTCACCTCCAGACACACCCTGCTGGCGATCACCTCCAGCGTGGCCTGATCCTCTTCCAGCAAGGTGCAGCGCGCTGCACCGGATAGCTCAAAGCCCGCGTCCAACGAGGCTAGCCCCCGAGTTCGCTCATGTTCATACAACCGCACGATAAGACCATCGCCGTCTTCGGCGCGCTTTACGGTCTCGATGATGACCGGCTTGCTGCTTGTACTCACTAACGACCTGCAATCGGGCGATCTGTCATCCCCGGCACCGCCCTGCACCGACCGAACAACCAGGGGATAGTTGAGGGCATATGCTGCCGGCACTGTGCCGTTGCGCCAATCGCCGCTGTGCGGCAGCAGGCTGTAGGTGAAATGGTGCAAGCCCAGGTCTGCCGTCGGGTCTGGGAAAGTTGCCCCCTTCAGAGCAGTCAGCCGGATCACGCCATTGTGGATGTCATGCCCATATTTGCAGTCATTGAGGAGGCTCACTCCGTAGTTGCCCTCACTCAAGTCAACCCATTTCTGGGCGCAGGTCTCAAACCGTGCCCAGTCCCACGACGTGTTGTGATGCGTGGGACGTTCGACGTTGCCCCACTGAATCTCGTATGTCGCCCGCGAATTGAGGATCGCGACAGGGAAGGCTACCTTGAGCAATATGTGGCGCTCCTGCCAGTCAATGCTCGTTTTGAAGTCAACGCGCAGGCTGTCGCGATAGAGATATATGTGCTGGGTGATCCGGCTCCTCAGGATGGTGCGCTCAATGGCCAGACACACGCGCAATGGGCCGGTCTCCGCCACTGTCATATGCTCGGCTGGGTCAGCTAACCATTGCTTATCCTCGTAGAAGATATCTATATCCCACGCATCCCAGTCGAGCGGTCTGTCTTCAAAGGCCTGCCACAGATTGGCCCTAAGCGCAGCAGGCAGGACTTCGCGTTTCTGGCACTTGTCGAACAGACGCACTATGTCCCCTGCGCAGTTGAACTCCATGCGTAGCTGCGCGTTTTCCATGATCATGGCGCATTCAGGTGACATCTGTGCGTCGGCAGGGCCGTATTCGGGCCGTCCGGCATATAGTAGGTCGTCACACGGAGGCGCTTCTCCCGTACCTATGCCCAGAGCACGATATCCGTAGGGTGGCACCGGAGGGACAGCCACAAGCACGCCTTGGGCGGTGCGCTGCATGGGGAGGGGAGTCCCGTCAAGGGAAATGATGCGCCGGTCGCCGGACCAGTCTCCTTCAACCTCCACAATCTCCGAACGGACGAACGAGGTTGGGTTGTACACAACCAGCTTAGCGCTCTCTGGCAATCCTCCAGCGAGTGCCTCCAGGGCCTCATCCTGGATGGCTTCACCGATCCGCCTGATTTCCTCGTAGTCGCGCTGGCTATCGACATACACCTCATGAATGGACGAGCCGGGAATAATGTCGTGGAACTGGTTGAGACAGACAAGCTCCCAGGCACGCCGCAATTCTGCAGAGGGATAGCGATAGGCCGAATTCAGGGACGCCCAGGCAGCCAGGAATTCGGCGGTATGAAGGAGACATTCGCTCTTGCGGTTCCAACGTTTGTTGCGCGCCTGGCTTGTGTACGTCCCGCGATGCAGCTCCAGATAGAGCTCACCGTCCCAGGTAGGCAGCTTGGACCCCGTATCCTGCTCCAGGCGCTCGAAAAACGCCCGTGCAGTGCTTGTGCGCACTCGCGGAAGACCAGGATGGCTGGCCATGTTTCGGCTGTTCTCCAGCATCGTGCGCGAAGGCCCACCGCCGCCGTCTCCGTGACCGAACGGAATCATGATCTCGCGGACGGCTTCCGGCTGCTGAGCGCCCTGCCAGGTGGTCAGTATCTCGTCCGGCGTGAGGTCTGCGCTGTAGGTCGCCCCCCACCAGCCTGGCTTGGAGGTAGTGATGAAGTAGGTCAGCACTCTGGTGCCGTCGAGTCCTTGCCACCAGAATGCATCATACGGGATGCGGTTGTACTGGTTCCAACTGAGTTTGGCGGTCGCAAAGTAGCGCAGCCCTGCCTGAAGCATCAACTGAGGCAACTGCCAGGCGTAGCCGAACACATCTGGCAGCCAGAGAACCGGCGAATCCGGGCGGCCAAATGTGCAGGAGAAATAGCGGCGGCCAAGCAGCAACTGGCGAACAAGCGATTCCGCGCCCGTAATGTTGCAGTCGGCCTCGATCCACATTCCGCCGATCAGCTCCCAGCGCCCCTCGTCCACGCGCTGTTTGATCTGCCTGAACAGCTGTGGGTGGTCTTCAGCGATGTACTGGTACAGTTGCGGCTGGCTCTGCGTGAAGTAGAACTCTGGGAACTGCTCCATCAGCCGCAACACTGTGCTGAAGGTGCGCGCCGCCTTCCTGCGCGTCTGGATGAGCGGCCACAGCCAAGCTACGTCAAGGTGTGCATGTCCGACTGCGGCAATATCCAGCTCCAAAGGAGCGCCCGCAGCGAGGACGCCTTCCCGCAGAGCTTGAAGTGCCGTCGGCACGCTCTCGAAGAGCTGTTCTCCAAAGGGTTCCCTTAAGTCGAGAAGAGCAAAGGCCGCATCGAGTGCATTCAGCAAGTGGGCACGCACACTGTCATGTTCCGGCAGCATCCTGGCTGTCTGAAGCGCAACGCGAGCACTTGCCACGAGTTCGCGCATGGGCTGGTCAATCTCCGCCAGGCACGGCTGTCCCATGGCGTAGCGTTCCTCTTTGATCCCGCCCCAGCCCTGGAGCGCGATGGTGTGAGGCTGGGCGTCAAGAAACCGGTCCGGCAGGAGAATCTCCTGGTGATTGGGGTCAATCCCCTGCCAGGGTTCGCCGTCTAGGTAGGCCAGGGCCTCTGGGCCGTAGAGGAAGCTCAGGGCTTCGGCGCTGCTGCTCGTGCCCAGTGGGAGATAGAGAGCGACAGGTGGCTTCCAGCCAGATGGCACAGTGAAGACTGTCCGAAGGGTGAAATTCTTGCCTTGAGCCGTCCAGAGACTTCCTGGGCTGATCGTGGCCCAGTCTGAGTCATCCGAATCCTTGCCAACCAGGGCTTGGAAACTGTCCGAGAACCTGAAGTCCGCCAGAGGTTGGTGTTGCCGGTAGACAAGCGCTTCGAGGAGTCTGAGCCTGGCTGCGATCTTCTCAAGAGTCCAGCGAATGCGGTGCATGGTAGCTCTCCTACCCTACTCTCTCTGCGCTGATGTGGTGCCGTATCAGCCCCCGGAAATGGTGAATTGAACCTTCATGCGTTGGGGTGCTCGCTCCGCAAAGTCAAGACCCTCGACGAAACGTTCTAAAGGCAAAGAATGCGAGATCAGCGGCTTCGCCAGAATTCTCCCGCCCTGGATGAGAGCGATGCTCTCCTGGAATGTCCGGTTGACGGCGAAGCTGCCGAGGATGCTGAGGTCTTTGCGGAAAATATCGTAGGGGACGAAGGAGGCGCGCTCGCCTGGCGGGCACACGCCGAACACCCACACCTTGCCGCGCGGTCGTGCGTAAGCAAGCGATTGCTCCAGCACCGCGATCAGCCCTGTCGCGTCAACGACCACATCATAGCCGAGAGGGGCCAATGCCCTGAGCCGGCTTTCCTGCTGGTCATCGGCGAGCACGGTCTCGGTGGCACCCAGCGCCGCCGCCTGTTCCAGTCGCCAGCCCACCCGATCGGTGATGACAGTGGTCGCTGCCCCGGCGTGTTGCACAGCCTGCAGAACGAGGCATCCCATCGGGCCTGCGCCGAAAACAAGCACGGAGTCGCCGGGCTGCACAGCGACTCGCTTGAGTCCCCAAACGACACAGGCAAGCGGCTCGACCAGCGCCGCCTCGTCAAAGGACAGTGAACCGATGGGGAAGACGTTTCCCTCTGGCACAACCACATAATGGGCAAAGCCCCCGTCGCGCGTAACGCCCACGGCGGCTAGTGACTGGCACTGGTTAGGCTCGTTGCGCTGGCAGAAGGGGCACCGACCACAGGGGATATTGGGGTCGGCAGTCACATGGTCGCCAGGACGAAAGCGCAGCACCTGGCTGCCAACTGCCGCGACCACACCGCTGAACTCGTGACCGGGGATAATGGGATAGGCGGCTTCGTATTGGCCGTGATAGATGTGCAGGTCTGTGCCGCATATCCCCGCAACGCGCACCTTGATGAGCACATCTTCCGGCCCCGGCAGAGGCGTGGCGACCTCGACAACGTGGGCCTTGCCCGGCGCTTGGACCTGTGCGGCCTGCATGGTGCCTCCTGTGACGACGTGCGCAGTCCTGTCCGGTATGTGCCAGCAGCAAACCAGGAAGGCCCCCCGTCTCGCTGGCTAGCGTCTCAAGGCAGGGATCACCCCAGCGTGATCATGACCTTCATGATGTTTCCCTGCGCCGCCTCGATGGTGTGGTAGGCTGTCAAGTAGTCGGCGAACGGGAAGCGATGCGTGATCAGCTCCTCTAGAGCCAGCGCCCCGCTGGCCGCCAGCTCGATGGCCTGCTCGTAGTCGGCCTTCTGGTACATCAACGTTCCCACCAGGCGTAGCTCGCGGTCCTGAACCAGCCCCAGGTCAACTGCTGGCTTCTGACCGAATACGCCGACGATGACGATTGTCGTCCCCTTGCGCGCATTGCAGACCGCCTGAGTGATCGTCGCCTCGACGCCCACGCACTCCAGGATCAGGTCCGCCCCGTCCGATCCAAAACTGCGTCGCAGGGCGCTGGCTAAGTCCTCCGTCTGGGGATTGAGGACGAAATCAATCCCACAATCCTGGGCTTTGGCGAGCTTGTATGGGCTGATGTCGGTAATCATCACGGCCCCGGCTCCCAGCGCCCTGGCGGCCTGGGCCACCAAGTTCCCAATAGTGCCAGCGCCCAACACCAGCACTTTGCGCCTTCGTAGGTCGCCGCCTTTGGCCAACGCATGGACAGCAACGGCGATTGGCTCAATCATGGCCCCCTGTTCCAGCGACAGGTGATCTGGTAGCTTCAAGACGTTCTGAGCGGGCAGAGCGAAGTACTCCTGGGCCGCGCCGTCCGCTTGAAAACCCATCACCTTGAGTGACTCGCAGATATGATATTGACCGTGCCGGCACTGGTAGCACGTGCCACAGGTGATCTGCGGCATGAAGGTGATCTTGTCTCCCACCGACAACCCCGTAACGCCCTCGCCCAGTGCGGACACGACGCCCGACACTTCGTGTCCCTGGATTACCGGATAGCTCGTATAAGGGTGCAACCCGTGAAATACGTGAATGTCCGATCCACAGATGCCGATGCACCTAGTTTGCATAAGCACTTGGTTGCGTTCAGGCGTGGGCTGATCAACCTCTCTGAAGAGGATGTTGCCGGGCGCTGTCATTACCGCCTGTTTCATGGACAGTTCCTCGCCTTCAGGAATTGGCTCGACGGCCTGCTCTCTCTGGTATCAGCCGGCGCGGTGCCCGCCAGGGGCCGCGGGGCGCATCCCCAAGAGATCACCCGGTGGGCTGCTCTTGCCGCTTCTCTACAAGCTCGCGCAGCTTGGCCGCAACACTCTCGGCGAATAATGGATCGTTGATGTGCGCATTGATCTCGACGACAGCAACCCGCCCCTTTGGGCGCACGAACAGTGTCCCGGTCAATCCTTCGGCGAACCCGGCATCTGACTCCGGCTCATAGAGCGGTCCCCCGGCAATGTTGAGTTGGCTGTATCCGCCTAGGGGCAGCATGATCACGGCCTGCCCGGTTGTCTGGCTCAGGCGCTCGCCGACAAAGCGCCCGACTGCCCTCATCTCTTCGTAGCTAGCCTTCACATGCGTGTGGATCGGGTTGTGCTGTACATATTTGCGCGTGAGCATGGCAGGTGGCACGGTCTCCGGTGGGCCAAAGAGCAAGAAATCCGCCCCGCCGGGCACAAAGACGATCGGGATGCCCTTGCGTGTGCTGGAGGTCATCCGTTCGGGGCTGGCCCTCATCAGGCCATTGAACAAGTACCCAGGAATGTCGTGAGGGCTGAGGTCAACAATGCCCTGTAGCCTTCCCTCGGCAGCAAGCTCTTCCATCGCTTGAGCGCCGATGCCGTTGCAGTGGAAGCTGATCACTTCGTAGCCAGCGCGCTCCAATAGCTCGCGCACCCGCATGGCGCACGGCGTGGTGACACCGGCCACAGTCATGCCTACGGTGGGTCGTCCCGCCCCCTGTGGTTGGCGCGCGGCGTCTAGCATCTCTGCCATGCCCACGACGGCGCCGGCAGCTTCGGCCAGCACCTGGCGCGTCAGACTGTTGAGGCCCAGGATGTCGGCGACAGAATGGATGATCGTGACATCTCGGGTACCGACAAAGGGGCCGAAGGTCGCCTGACCGTTGGCGACTGTGGACAGCATGACTTTGGGCACGCCGACCGGCAGCGCCCGCATGGCCGCCGTGCCGATCACCGTCCCTTGCACGCCCCCCAGGGCGAGCACACCATCCAGTTTCCCCTGCTCATATAGTCGCCTGACCACTGTAGCAGCGCCGGAGGCCATCGTGTTGATGGCGGCGTTCTTGTCGTTGCGGGCGAGGATGTCGTCCAGGGTTGTCCCAGCGGCGGCGGCAAGCTCTTGGCGGGAGATGGTCGGTTCGATGGATGGCACGCCCCTGATCCCCGTATCAATCACCAGAGGGATGTGGCCCCTGCTGGCGATAAGCGCCCGGACGAACTCTACTTCGGGGCCTTTGGTGTCGAGGGTGCTGATGATCGCAATATGCTTCGACATATGCCCTCCTGGTTCAAGACGCCGCTCAAAATAGTCCGCAGCGGGAAGCCCTTGCCTGCTCAGAGATCGCCTGAACCCGGATTGGCGAACAGGTGATTGCCCAGGGCGACAAGCCACGCGATCTGGGCCGTCTCCTCGACCAGTTCGGCGTTCTGGCAGGCAAGCGTGATCGTCTGGGCTAGGCTGAAGATGCCATGCTGGGCCTGGACGAACACCTGCAGAGCAGGCTGCGCAGCGAGCAGATCACGCACCGCGTCGGCGACGGCCTGCGTCGTCTCGTTGTCTACCTGCAGCACGGGGATATGGCCCAGCTTAGCCCGAGCGTGGAAGGTAACGGACGGAATCGCAGCGCCGAAGCTTGCGTAGGCAATGGCCCAGGGCGAATGGGTGTGGAAGATGCCGTATACGTCTGGACGCTGGCGATAGATAGCCAGATGCGTCATTAGCTCACGTGACGCGCCGGTGTCGCTCGCCTCGACCACTTCGCCTTGTAGATTGACCGTGACCAGGTTATCGAGCGATGTCTCACCGAACGAGCGACCGCTAGCCTTGATGACGATCAGGTCCGTGCCGGGCACGCGCCCGCTGATATTGCCGCCGTTCCCGGTCTGTAAGCCAATTTCGTAGGCTCGCTGGGCGTTGGCAATCAGCTCTTCTTTGACTTGCCGGATCGCGTCGTGCATAGGGCCGCTCCAGATAACCGGACCAGGGTCAGGGTTCGAGCACAACCTTGATGGCTTGGCCTGGATCGGTCACAAGCATCTCGAAGGCTTCGCGTCCATCAGCCAGAGGCAGACGGGTCAGCAGCGGCTCTACCTGGACGGCGTGGCTTGCCAACAGCTCAATGGCCAGGGCAAAGTCGTCGTCGTTATAGCACTGCGTGCCGCGAATCTGAAGCTCTCTAGGCACCAGGGACATGAAGTCAATCGGTGTTGGCTCTGTGCCGAGCGCGATAAAGATCGCCATGCCACCGGGCCGCAGGACGCGTAGCGCCTGCTGGCGGCTGATCGCCTTGCCGGCGGCCTCGATGGCCAGGTCTACCCCGCGCCCGTCCGCCATCGCCAGAATGGACTCGACGGGGTCTTGCTCGCGGGCATTGATGACCAGGGTAGCGCCCAGTTCTTCGGCCACCGCTAACCGGCGCGGCACAACATCAGTGATAGCCACTGCCCTGGCCCCGGCCAGCAAAGCCAGTTGCAGCGAGAGCAGACCCTGCGTGCCTGCCCCCATCACCGCCACGCTGCGTAGCAAGCCGGACACGTTCTGGTTGAAGGCATGAACCGGTGTGGACAGAGTCTCGGCCATGGCCGCTTGGCTGAGGTCGAGGCTGTCTGGCAGCTTGAACAGGCCGCGCGCTGGCACCGCTGTGCGCTCGGCGTACCCGCCCGTCAACGACCCACCCACGAATTCAAGGTGAGAGCAGAGATTGACCCGCCCCGCGCGGCAGTCTTCACAGAGTCCGCAATAGAGCAGCGGCTGAACTGCAACCCGGTCGCCCGCAGAGAACCCGCGCACCTCGCTCCCCCAAGCCAGAACCCGCCCGGCGATCTCGTGACCCGGTATACCCGGCAAGGGCCAGCCTACATCCAGGCCTTTGTAAGCGTGCAGATCGGTCCCACAGATACCGCAGGCCGCTACTTCGACCAGCACATCACCGGGTCGCAGGGTCGGCTCGGCCCATTCTTGCACGCGCCATTGTCGTGCTCCGTGATTCACAAGCGCTTTCATGGGGTTGTTGCCCTCCTCTTTGGGCACCAGGGAGCACCGGGGCTGCATTCCACCGATTCACCTGGAAACCGGTGGCTCTCCCTGTCTCTGGTGCGCTGACCGGTCACTACACTGCGCCGAGCATCAGGCTAACGATCTCGTTCTTGCGACTGGGGATTTCCGACGCGGTCGCCCCCGCGATCTGCACTTCTCCAGCGACTGCTCCACTGCGTAACACAACTGCTCGGTCAGCGACCTCGAATACATGGTCGAGATTGTGGCTGATCAAGATCACGGCCACCTGATGCCGGATCTCTTTGAGCAGTTCCAGGACTTTGGCGCTCTCCTCAATGCCCAGGCCAGCGGTTGGCTCGTCCATGATGATGATCTTGGCGCGGGTGCCGACATAGACTCCCCGCCCGATGGCCACTGAATGCTGTTGGCCACCAGACAGAGTACGCACTTCCTGGTTGAGCGATTTGACAGTCGTGCGCAGCACACCCAGGATTTCTCTGGCCCGCTCGCGCATGGCTCGCTTGTTGATGATGCCCCAGCGTGCGATTTGCTCTCCCATGAAGAGGTTTGAGGTGACATCCAGTACGCCGAAGAGAGCCAAGTCCTGGTAGATCATCTTGATGCCGGCCCTCTTGGAGTCCTGTACGCTGCCATTCTTGACCCGCTCACCCTCCACGAAAACCTCACCGCGGTCACGGGCATAGGCTCCAGAGATGATTTTGACCAGCGTGGACTTGCCCGCCCCATTGTCGCCCAGGAGGGCTAACACTTCTTTGTCGTACAAGGTGAGGTTAACATCGCTCAACGCCTGGATGCCGCCGAAGTTCTTGCTGATCCCGGACACGGAGAGAATGGGCTGGCGGTCTCGCGCCGCTGGCGTATTGCTCATGGGTTTCATACCTCGATCTACTGCTTGCGATGACGCGCATAGTCCAGGAACACAGCAGCCAGGATGATCGCCCCCTGGGTGACCATCTGCCAATAGGGCTCAATGCCAAGCAAGTTCAGCGCGTTGCCGATAATGCCAATGATTAGCACGCCGATGATCGTGCCTACCATGGTGCCTCTGCCACCCAGGAAGCTCACGCCGCCGATAATGGGCCCGACGATCACTTCCAACTCAAAGTTCTTCAGCGCGCCAGGGTTGGCTGAATTAGTTCGGCCTACCACCATGATCCCAGCCAGACCCGCCAGCATCCCGCTGGTGATGTATAGCGCCAGGCGATAGCGCAGCACCG
Organism: uncultured Thermoflexus sp.; assembly: GCA_964396775.1. GTDB lineage: Bacteria > Chloroflexota > Anaerolineae > Aggregatilineales > Aggregatilineaceae > UBA2029. Next base: position 14,628 of record CAYNHD010000019.1, read on the forward strand.
GAATAGCGCAGAACTTGGCGGCGGAAGCGTTGGCACCCACGCCGCGCGCGTTCGCGCCAAAGACCGTATACGAGAGCACAAGATGACCGGCAAGGGCCACTACAGCGGCAATCACCACCAGCGGCGGCACGGTTCCGGCGATATTCGTCATGAAGAAGCGGCTGAATTCGACCGGGACATCGGGCACCACTCCGCGCTGAATGAATTCAGCCAGACTGCGGGCGATCATCATCATGGCCATCGTCATGATGAATGGCGGCACTCCAAACAGGCCGATGAATAGCCCATTCGTCAGGCCCACCAGCGCGCCCGCCCCCAGCGCCGCCAGGATGGCGATGGGCGCTGCCGAAATCCCATGATCTTTGAGGATGGTGCCCACGATCATGCTGGACATGACCGCTACCGAGCCAACGCTCAGATCAATCCCGCCGCTGATCAGCACCAGGGTCATGCCCACTGCTACGACCAGCATGATTGAGACACGGATCACAATATTGCGAACGTTGGTGGTCGTCATGAAGTGGGGCGATAGCAACGAGAAGATGACGATGAGCGTGACCAGGATCATGAATGTGCTGTATTTCTCGCCCCACGACAGTGCTCTGCCCAGCCACCGCGTGTACACGTTGGCTCCAGTAATGCCTCCCAAAGAGATGTCCATCGCGTCTTCACTCACCGGCTTGGCATATCGCGGCGTCGGGTTTGTCCCGGACCCTTAGTAAGCGTATGGCGCACCACCCGCAGCCAGGCCCGCAGCCCCTCTCCGCGACGCATCCGATCCACAATGACGGCAAAGACTAACAGGGAGCCGTTGACCAGCTTCAGCAGCGAGGTCTCGAGCCCCACGTGGATCAGGCCGTTCCTGACCACGCCGATAAACAGCGTTCCCAACAGGACTCCCAGGGCCGATCCCACGCCGCCGGTAAACAGTGTACCGCCGATGACGCAGGCAGCGATGGCCTCCAGTTCGATCCCCGTGTAGGAGTAAGGGGTCATGGAACCGGCGCGCCCAACAGCCATAATGCCCGCTACTGCGGCCAACACCCCGGCCACCATGTATGTCGAAGCCTGGTAACGCTTGACCGGCACGCCGCAGTAGGCTGCCGCCGTGAAATCGCTGCCCAGACCCTTAATAGCCTTCCCATAGACGGTGTGCGACAGGACTATATGCACTGACATACCCATCAGCCCGGCGATGACGGCAAGCGTGGGGATGCCAAGCTGATCGCCGGCCATCAGGTTGGTGAACTCGCGGGGAAGGTTCGAAACTAGCCTCCCATTCGAAACGACATGGGCGAAACCGCGCACCCCCAACGACGTGCTCAGTGTGACCAGTAGAGGGTTGAGTCCCCAATGGCTGATGATCAGGCCGTTGACTGCTCCAGCGAGTAGCCCCGACGCCAACCCGACGACAATAGCCAGAGGGACGCCGTTTAGGCCAAATTCGCGCAGGGTCAGGGCCGTTGTCATGGCGCTGAAGGCCAGGATGGAGCCGAGCGAGAGGTCAATGCCGCCACCGATGAGGACAATGGCCGCGGCGTTGGCGAGCACAGCCAGGATAGCGACCTGGCGCAAGATGATCGTGAAATTCTGAGCGCCCAGAAAATTGGGGGCCATCAGCGAGAAGGCGACAATACACACCGTCAAGGCCACGATCAGCGGCAGATTATTCTTCAGGCCGGTGATGAATTCTGGCTCATACCTGATGACAGGAGTCTTGACCAGCGGGCCGTTCGTAGACATAGTCGGGCATGTCAACTTTCTTCAGGCTGCGGTGAGTATAAGTGGCTGCCGCAGCAGCCTGAGCTACTACGGCAGCCATACGGCAAGCGAGTCTACTTGTAGGAATCTACATTGTCGGGTGTCACCAGGGTCGGCGGGATGTAGTACTCGACGGTGCCCGCCCAGGGGGCGTCGTTGTACAGCACGGCCATCTGGATCGCCCAGCTCACGAGAGCATTGGCATCCTGGTAGATCGTGCAGCCCATTTGTCCATTGCGGATAGCCTCGACAGCTTCCGGCAGTGCATCATAGCCGCAAATCACCACGTCGGTCATGCCCATCGCTTGAGCGGCCTGAACCACGCCCAGGGCCGTGTCGTCGTTGAGGGTGTAGTAGGCATCCAGGTCGGGGTGGGCGGTGAAGACGGTCTCGGCCATGTCCTGTGCCGGGCCTCGCCCATAGGGGCTGAGCGGCTGGCGAACGACTTCCCAGCCATTTTCTTGGAGCAAGGTGTACGCGCCAGAGTGACGAATCTCACCAATATCCACGTACACGTCACTGTCTTCGAGGAAAAGCTTTCCGTCCGGCCCTTTTTGGCTTAGAATGTACTCACCAACGAGCCGACCGCCTACACGGGCATCAACCTGCACTTTGGCAATCAGGTGGCCGCCTTCGGGCAGGATGTCTGCGCCGACGACAGGGATTCCGGCTGCATTGAGGGCTTCAATGCCAGGGATGATCCCCTTGGAGTCGACCGGGGCAATCACAACGGCATCAACGCCTTGGGCGATGAAATCGTTGATGATGTCCAGGTGATCGCTAACGTCGCCAGTCTCTGCTGCTAAGAAGACCAGGTTGACGCCCAGGCGGTCGGCTTCTGCTTCAGCGTAAGCCTTCGTTTGCGCCCAGTACTCGTTATCGAGACCAGGGGTGGTGTAGCCGACCGTCAGCCCTTCGCCATTCAGCCGCGACCCTTGCGCGCCCGCGCTGGAAACTATCAGGGTCACAGCTGTCAGCACACCAAGTACCAACAAGCGTTTCTTGGACATTGCGGCTTCATCTCCTTATCTTGCTTCTTGTCGAACAGGACTTGTAGGCATACTGTCGCAAACGTCCCTTGATCGGCTCACCTCCTCTCACAACCCGCGCTGTTGCGCCGGCTTACTCGCTCTCTCCGCCTGAGTTGGCCCGCTATGGGTAGATCAGCGTCCCTATTTGTGAAGGATCATGGGTCATCAAGATGTAGTCCGCGCGCCGGAGCGCATCCTCCATACTGTGCCAGAGGGCAATGATGTCGCAGAACCGGCCAATCGGTGTGAGGGGCCAGTTCTTGGTAGGATGCGGTGCGAAGTTCTCACGAGTGAAGAAGAGGTCGCCGGCCAGCACATAGAGTCCTCGCACTGTGCGTACCGACACAGCTTGGTGTCCTGGGCTGTGCCCTGGCGTGGGGAAGACACGCACACCCTCGACGATCTCCTCTTCGCCCTGCACTAGATCAAACCGACGGCCCTCAAAAGGCGGCCGTAGGCCGCTGTTAGGGTGTTCGTAAGAAGTCCAGTAGAAAGGAATGGGATCGAGCGCAAAGCGATACTCGATCTCACTGACCACCAGTCGGGCGGTTGGGAATTTGTCCATGTTGTAGCAGTGATCCCAGTGCAGGTGGGTGAAGATGATCGTCTCAATCTCTTCAGGGGCAATCCCAAGCGCTCCAAGCTGTTCATGAATGGCTTGACCCGGTTCCTGACGCCCGTTGTGGTGAAAATCTACCGAGCGCTTGGTATCGCTCATCCCAGTGTCCACCAGAATCTTGCGCCCGCCGCCTTGCAGCAAAAAAGCAAATACGGGAACCTCGATCAACTGACCGGCCCCGACGCCATAAGTCGCGTAGGCAGCTTTGTCAAGAATCTGGTAGCCCGTCAAGAGTGGGTGAATCATGTAGTGAATCACAGCAAGTATCGCTTTCGTGAATGTACGAACCGGGTCACATGCTACTGCTGATTCGCCTCGAGAATTCCTTGAGCGGTATCGCTGTCGGTCATCAGTGTGGTCAGCAGCCCGCCCCGTATCAGGCCCAGGATACCTGGCACCTTTTCTCGTCCGCCGGCCAGCACAATGCGCTCCGGAATGCGGCGGAAGTCTTCGAACGACAGAGAGATGGCCCGATGACGGAAAGGCGTGTCACACTCTTGGCCGTCGCTATCAAAAAAGCGGCCCAGGATTGAGCCTACAACATTGCCCGCGACCAGGTCTTCCAGATCGTTCTTGGAGAGATAGCCTGCTTGGTAGAGCAACGAGCTTGGGGCCATGGGCGCGAGACCAGCGACCGCCATTGTACACTGCGCACCCAAGAGCAGAGTCTGCCGAATGCTCGATTCGGACAACAGAGAGCGAGCTGTTTCATCACTATCGCAGATGATGGGCGCCGGCAGTTGAACACACTCGGCGCCCAGCTTCTCCGAGATCCACAATGCTACCGCGCGAGCCGATACCGTTGACGTGATCTGGCCGAAGCCTCCGACCAGTTCGACCACGCGCCTCGCCTGGAGGCCACTGGGAGGCAACTCACGGACCATGTGCGCAATGGTCCGTCCCCATGTGATCCCTATCGAAGTCTCTGGCTCAAGCGAATAGAAGAGGTTGACTGCGGCCTGCCCGATGGCGAGCCGGATGGTGTCGGGGTCGGCATCATAAGGCTTAGGCACCACTACGGCTCGCCGCAGGGGAAACGTCCGTTCGAGCTGAAGCGCCAGGCGCTCGTACTCAATATTGGGATCGCGAATCTGTATCTGGAGGATTCCCTTTTCGCGCGCTTCTTTGAGGTAGCGCGACACGCGAAATCGCGAGATCCCTAGGTGTTTTCCGATCTCCTGGATGCTCATATCTTCCTGGTAGAACATATAACAGCACCGAAGAAGTAGCGCATCTCTGGATAGCGGACTCATCGAAATCCCCTTACTTGACGCCTTTGTGTTTCTGCCGCAACGCTCGATCAGGAGTCGATCTTGACTCCTGCTTCCTCGCAGCATCGCGCCAGGAAATCCTTAGCCTTGGCGTACTCGCGGTCGATCATGTCGCTGGAGGTTGGGACACGGCCAATACCTGGATATCCAGCAGCTCCTGGCACGTCCTCTAGTTCGATTGAGAGCGGGCCGTTGTAGCCAATGTCATTAAGCGCCTTGACAAAGGCAACCCAATCCACATTGCCCTTGCCAGGTCGCCAGTGAACGTTAGTCTGACCATCGTTATCGGAGCAGTGGACGTGGAAGATGCGATCCCCTACCTCATAGACCACCTGGTGCGGAATCTCGCCCATTGGGAACAAATGGCTGGGATCGCAATTCATGCCGATAGCCGGCGACTGGACGTGATCAATGATGCGCAGCATCCCCGCCGCGTTATGCATTAACCGCCAGGGATGTGGCTCCAGCACGAAGCGCATGTTGCGCTTTTCGCACGACTGAGCGAACTGGCGCAGAACGTCAATCTGATCAAAGTAGTTCTTCTTCCAGTCCCGGTCGCCGGGTAAGTCCACCTGCCATTCTTGTTTGAGTGGCTTGTCAAAGATCAACGGGAACTCGATGTCGAACGGGTAGGCGGTACACGTGTTGACGATCTGTGTACCTAACTGCTCAGCCACATCCAGCACACGCTGGAACTCCTGGACGGCCTTAGCGCGCACTGTGGCGTCTTCGCTGCCCATACCGGGAATGACGAAGAAAATCTCAGAGAGCACCATGCCCTCGTCCTTGATCATCTGGGCCAGCTCACGGTTCTTGGTGGGGGTGTAGTACTCCTCGATGTACTTGGTGTCCCAGATAGTGAGCTCGGTACTTTTGAAGCCGAGCTTGGCGACCCGCAGGATTGCCTCCTCATACGGGGGTGCCCACTTGAAGGGCCAGGTTGTTGCACCGAAATACATGGACATAGGTTGGTCTCCTTGGAGCTATGCGCTAATGCCGTTTCAAAGGGTTTGCATTAGCTTGCGAAAATAGAAGAGCGAGTCGTGCGCGATCTCATCGGCAGGCTGCTGCCAGTATTCCGGGCGGAAGATCTCGACGGACACAAAGCCGTCATAGCCCATGTCGCGCAGCAGCGATAATCGCTGCTTGAGCGGTATGACACCCAGGGTCGGGTACAGGCGATGCTCGTCCTTGAGTTCGTCGAGCGGGCGATTCTCACAGTCGTTGAGGTGAACTACATACAGCCTGTTGATCGGTATAGCCTTGATCTCAGCGTCCGACACCCTGGACTTGAAGTAGTGGAACGTGTCGAGCAGCACACCAACGTGCGCTGGCGAGCCGATCATCTGGACGAGCTTCAGGGCTTCGCTCGGTCCAGGAACCAACGTATGTTGACCGATTGGCTCAATAGCCAGGCGTAGCTTGTGATCGGCTGCCAGCGCCGCCATCTGAGCAACCTCGCGGGCGTGAGCAGCCAGCGCTTCTTCACGGGTCATGGTCGCTGGCTGAAAGTCTGGGCAGATAATCACTAGATCGCAGCCGATCTGCGGTGCTACCTCGACAGCCTCACGGAACGATTGCCGCGCTTCCTCGGTATCGCGGAACGGCCAGATTAGCAGCGGACAGAGACCGACTGGCTTTACATTGTTATCGTCGAGCAGGGCCTTCGCTTCCTGAGTGGAATGAGTCTTGAGATAAGCCCTCAGCTTTGGCCACCAAATCTCGACGCCTGCGAAGCCCGCCGTTCCCGCAGCAATGACGTCCTGCTGAAACGTGTAGGGCATGGTTGTTGCACCGTTCAGGCAAGATTTCATTCCAGTCCCTCTCCTGTGGTGGGGATTTTGAGAGCGGTTGGCTGATGAGCAGGGAGCGTATCGCAGATTGCACATATGAGCATGAAAGGCTCATCTGAGCATCAGTATATAGGAATTGTCTGTTCTTGTCAACTGGTTATGTGTAGAGACTCGTTAGTTACATCTTTGATCATCTGGCCGTACAGGTTGTTGATGCGTGAGATAAAAAGATTGGTCAGAGTCAATGAGACTTCCACTACCTAATAAGGAAACAATGAAGCCGTGGCGAAAGACGCAATTGAAGGAGTCCGTGTGGACGTAGACGACTTGGTGTACAACTAGGTTTCTCTCCGAACAGATCGGATGGATAATAGCAGCAGCAAAA
>CAYNHD010000020.1:0-21477 GCA_964396775.1 uncultured Thermoflexus sp.
CGGTGGTCGCCGTATCATTAGGTAAAGATACCTCTCAAACGGCCTCTGAGAAGCCTCGCGGGAGCCTTCCGTCCCCCGGCAGTGCTATACTGGAGCCAACTGCACATGAGCGGGCGAGGGCGTAGACGATGGGGCGCATCTATGGCGGGGTTGGGCTGTTCTCGGCGACCGTCCTGCTCTTTCAGGTCACGCTGACGCGGCTGTTCTCCATCGCCCAGTTCTACCACTTCGCCTTTCTGGTGGTCAGCCTGGCGCTGTTGGGCTTCGGGGCCAGTGGATCGCTGCTGGCCATCTGGCCGCGCCTGCGCGAACCCGGCTGGCGTCCGGTGTGGGCGCTGGCCTTCGGCCCGGCGCTGATCGGCGCCTACCTGGTGCTCAACCAGTGGGCGTTCGACTCTTACGCCATCGCCTGGGATAGGGCGCAGGTCTGGCGGCTGCTGGCCAATCTGCTGTGCCTGGCCGTGCCCTTCACGCTGGCCGGGGCGCTGATCGGCGCGCTGCTGGCCGATCCTGCCCTGGCTGCCGGGCGAGTCTACGGCGCGAACATGATCGGATCGGCGGCGGGCGCGGCGCTCGCCCCGCTGCTGCTGGCCTGGCTTGGCGACGAGCGCATCCTGCTGCTGACCAGCGCCCTGGCCGCCTTCGCCGGGATGATCCTGGTTCCCGCTGGCGTGCGCCGCTCGCGTGCAGCGCAGGCGTTTGGCCTGCTGATCGCCGGGGGGAGCCTGGCTCTGCTCATTGCCCCGCCCGAAGCCCTGGCCATCGAGCCATCGCCCTACAAGGCGCTGAGCCACTTCCGCCGCAACCCCGACGCGACCCTGACCGCGCCGCGTCACAACGCCTACTCGCGGCTGGACATCGTGCGCAGCCCGACGATCCACTCCGCGCCCGGCCTGAGCATGACCTACCTCAGCGCCACACCGCCGCAGGTCGGCCTGCTGCTCGACGGCGACAATCTGCTGCCGGTTGTGCAGGCGGGGGCCGCGCCGGTCGCCTTCGCCGAGGCGATGTCCGCCTCGGTCGCCCTGCGCCTGCGCGACGAGCCGGATGTCCTGGTGCTCGGCGCGGGCGGCGGCATGGATGCCTGGATCGCCCTGCACAACGGGGCGCGCTCGGTCGTCGCCGTCGAAGCGAACGGGCTGGTCGTGGAGGCGCTGCGCGGCGACCTGTGCGCCTGGGCGGGGCTGGCCGATTACCCCCGTGTGACGCTGGTGCACCAGGAGCCGCGCGCCTTCGCCCGGCAGAGCAGCGACCGCTTCGATGTGGTGCAGATCGCGCTGACCGACGCGTACCGGCCCGTCACGTCGGGCGCGTTCACCCTCACCGAGAACTACGCGCTCACTGTCGAGGCGTTCTCGGCCTACCTGGACTTGCTGAAGCAGGACGGGCTGCTGCTGCTGACGCGCTGGCTGCAAAACCCGCCCAGCGAAGAGGTACGGGCGCTGGGGCTGATCCTGGCGGCGCTCGACCCGCTGACGGACGATCCCGCGCAGCACATCGTCGCCTTTCGCTCGTTCCAGACGATGACCTTCATCGTCAAGCGCACGCCGTTCACGGCGGGGGAGATCGCCCGCGTCCTGGCCGAGGCCGAGCGGTTGAAGTACGACATGGTGCTCGCACCGGGCCTGCCGCCGGAGACGGTCAACCGCTACGCGCGGCTGCCGGAGCCGATCTACCACACCACACTCACCCGCCTGCTGGACAGCGAAGACCGCCCGGCCTTCTACGCGGCCTACGAGTTCGACGTGCGCCCGCCCACCGACGACCGCCCCTTCTTCTTCCACTTCTTCAAGTGGCGGCAGACGCCGGAGATTCTGGACAACCTGGGGCGCACCTGGCAGCCCTTCGGCGGCAGCGGCTACTTCGTGCTGGTGGCGCTGCTGGGCTTCGCGGCGCTGGCGGCGGGGCTGTTCGTCGTGCTGCCGGTCGCGCTGGCGAAGCGGTTCCGCCGGGCGCTGCGCGCCGTGCCCAGACGGGTACACGCCCGCACCCTGATCTACTTCGCCAGCCTGGGGTTGGCCTTCCTGTTCATCGAGGTGGCGACCATCCAGCAGTTCGTGCTCATCCTCGGCCAGCCGACGCTGGCCATCGCCACTGTGCTGGCGACGCTGCTGCTGGCGTCGGGGGTCGGCAGCTCCCTATCTGACCGGCTGCCCTGGGGCCGGGCACTGGCAGCGTTGGTCGTGGTCGCTGCGCTGTGGCCCTGGCTGGTGCAGGGCGTCTTCGGCGGCGTGCTGGGGCTGCCGCTGGGCGCGCGCTGGGCGCTGAGCGTGCTGGCCCTGGCTCCGCTCGGCTTTCTGATGGGCGTCCCCTTCGCGCGCGGCCTGGAGGCGATCCGGCCCGCGCCCGACCTGGTACCCTGGGCCTGGGCGATCAACGGCGGCGCGTCAGTGATCAGCGCGGTGCTCGCCGCGTTGCTGGCGCTATCGCTGGGGTTCACGCCAGTGCTGTGGGCAGGCGCGGCGCTGTATGGCGCAGCGTGGCTGACCCGCCCTACTCTGACTCGCGGGTGAAGGGCACGAAACCTACGTCGAGCATACGCTCCATGGTGATTTCTTCGCCATGCCGCTGCACCAACCACAGGCTCTGGTAGCCGCCCGGCGGCCCGATGGGGATGACCATGCGCCCCCCGTCTGGGCTGAGCTGGGCGGCCAGCGGCGCGGGCAGGTGATCCGGCGCGGCGGTGACGATGATCGCGTCGAAGGGGGCGAACTCCCACCAGCCATAGTAGCCATCGGCGCGCGTGGCGTGAATGTCGCCGTAGCCCAGTTCCTCGAAGATACGTCGTGCTGTCCCGGCAAGTTCCGGGATGATCTCGATGGTGTAAACCTGGTCGGTAAGCTGGCGCAGGATCGCCGCCTGGTAGCCCGACCCGGTGCCGATCTCCAGCACGCGGTCTCCCTGCTCCAGGTCAAGCATGGCCGTCATCATGGCCACGAGCGACGGCTGCGAGATCGTCTGCCCATAGCCGATGGGCAGCGCGTGATCGTTGTAGGCCATGTCCAGGTACTGCGTGGGCACGAACGCATGGCGCGGCACGGCCATCATCGCCCCGATCACGGTGTCGTCGGTGACCAGCGGCGCGACGCGCGTCTGCACCAGCCGGCGCCGGGCGGCGCGGGTTTCGTCTGTGTCGGCAAGCTGGCGATCCAGATAAACAGGCGTGGGGGCCAGTTCCAGCGGGCGGAAGGTGGGCGTGGGCGTGCCAGCCAGCGCGGTCACCTCGCCCGGCGACGGGCTGAGGAATGTCTCAACGGGCGTCTCGGCAGCTTCCCGCACCCCGCCCTCCTCCCCACCGCACGCCGGCAGGCCGAGCGCCCCGATTCCCCAAACGGCCAGCGCCGCCAGCCAACGAATCCAACGCGAAGATCGGTGCTCGCTCACGGCCCTGCCTCCTCACTACGCGCCCGGCCCGCAAGTCAGGCGCGGCGGTCGAGAAACCCCTCGGCGAAGCGCAGCAGGCGATACACGTCGGCGAAATTGGTCGCCAGGCCCACCGAGACGCGCACCGCGCCGACCGCATCCTTGACCTTGCCGCTCATCGCCGTGATGAACGACTCGAACGTCATGCGCTCTTCTTTGTGGAAGCACTCCGCCAGATCAGCTTCGGTCAGGCCGTGCGCCTTCTCGCCCGCGCCGGGGTTGCAGAAACAGCCTGTGCGCAGCGAAATGTTCACCCGGTTGGCCTGCGCCTCGACCTCGCGGTAATCGAACAGCCTGCCGTCCGGGTCGTAGAAGTTGACGGTCACCGTGCCACCCCGTTGGACGGTATTGGCCGGGCCGTAGAGATGGATGAGCGGCATCCCGTTGGCGTGGCGCAAGGCGAGCAAATTGCGCAGCAGCCAGTCCGTCAGGCAGAGGACGCGCGTGTGGATGGCGTCCAGGCCCAGGTGGGCGATGTGGCTCAGCCCGATCTCGACGGCAGGCAGGTTGAGGTAGTCCACCGTGCCATCCTCGAAGCCGGCTTCGCCTTCCTGGAGGTAGTAGCCATCACCCTGCACGGAGGCGATGGTGATCGTGCCCCCGGCGAACCAGGGCCGCCGCAGCCTGCCCAGTGCCTCGCGTCGGGCGATCAGCGCCCCCACGCCGGTGGGATAGCCAAATATCTTGTAGAACGAGAGCGTCACGAAGTCGGGATGGGCCTGGCGCAGATCGAGGCGGTTGGTGGGTGCGAACGCCGCTGCGTCGAGCAGCACATCCCAGCCGAGCGCCTGCGCCCGCGCGATCCAGGCCAGATCGTGCTGGACGCCGGAGAAGTTCGACTGGGCCGGGTAAGCGAAGAGGTGAGGCGCGCCGGGGCGTGCCTGGCTCAGCAGATCGGCTAGGCGGGTTTCGTCAATGCGCAATTCCGGCGGCAGCACCGGCGCGTAGGTCAGCGCCGCGCCTTTGGCCCGCGCGAACTCGCGGATGCCATTGACCGAGTTGTGATTGTCGAAGGTGAGCAGGTAATGGCCGCCCGGCCCGAACGGGTAGGACTCCCCAACCAGCTTGAGCGCGCCGCTGGCGTTCTGGGTGAAGATCACGGCGTACTCGGCAGGGTCCGCGTTGAAGAAGGCCAGCACGCTGGCGCGCGCCCGCTCCACCAGGCGGGTCATGGCCAGCGAAGTCGGGTTGCTGGAGTGCGGATTGCCGAAGACGTTTTCGCGCAGCAACGCCTGGTGCTGGGCAAGCTGGCTCTCGGCATAGAGGCCACCGCCCGTATAATCAAGATAGACGTGCCCCTGAGCGTCGAGGCGGGCGTATTCTTCGGCGCGCAGCCGCTCCAGCGCGGCGAGATCGAACTGTGGGTACTGGCGCTCGAACGCGGCCAGAGCCTCCTCGTAGCGGGCGTCGCGGATGGGAACGGAGGCGGGCCTGGAGGGACGGTGCGGGCTGCTCATGGGGCTGATACCTCTGGACTGGACCGGATCTCAAGCGGCCATAGCTCAAGTATACCAGCCCTAGCCGGTGCGGACAGGCAGGTGCGGGCAAAGGTTGGTGTATCTCACAGTGGGGGCGAAATTACTGAACCGCAGAGGCGCAGAGGCGCAGAGAAGAACTAAGAACCCTGCCTATAACCATCTCTTCTCTGCGCCTCTGCGCGCTCTGTGGGTGTGTGCAAAGGGGGTCAGCGCCTCGTGCGACGCTCGCAGTAGCCTCACCCCCAGTCTCGCTGCGCTCGGCCTGCCCCCTCTCCACGACGTGGAGAGGGGCGGCGAGGCGCGTCAGCGCCGAGCGGGGGTGAGGCTAAGCAGCGCGACCACACTGCCTGACAGGTTCTGCACGCACCTACCGGAAAGAGGTTTGGTGATCAGAAGGCGCGGACGTGATACAATGGTGGCAGCATTCAGATAAGGAGGTGCCAAGCCGCATAGAGACCTGTCCGTTTGTCACATTACCCTGCTGCAACCTACAGAGTTAAGCACCTACGAAGGAGAGAAATGATGAAGAAGTTCGCTGCTTTGATGGTGGTTCTGGCGCTCGTGGTTGCCTTTGCGCCCGCCGCCTCGCGCATCCAGGCGCAAGAGAAGGTGACGCTGGTCATCGAAAGCTGGCGCAACGACGACCTGGTGCTCTGGGAAGATGTGATCATCCCCGCCTTCAACGCCCACTACCCGGATATTGAGGTCATCTTCGCCCCGGCGGCCCCCGCCGAGTACAACGCGGCGCTCAACGCCAAGCTGGAAGGCGGCACAGCGGGCGACCTGATCACCTGCCGTCCGTTCGACCTGTCGCTTGGCCTGTTCAACAAGGGCTACCTGCTCTCGCTCAATGACCTGCCCGGCATGGAGCACTTTGGCGACGTGGCCCGCAGCGCGTGGATCACCGATGACGGCTCGGACGTGTTCTGCGTGCCGATGGCTTCGGTCATTCACGGCTTCATGTACAACGTGGACATCTTCGAGGAACTGGGGCTGGAAGTGCCGGTGACGGAAGCGGAGTTCTTCGATGTTCTGCAGGCAATCAAGGATGCTGGCTACACCCCACTGGCGATGGGCACCCACGACCTGTGGGAAGCGGCCACGATGGGCTACCAGAACATCGGCCCGACCTACTGGAAGGGTGAGGAAGGTCGCCTGGGCCTGATCAACGGCACCATCGGCTACAACGAAGATGGCTTCCTGGAGGCGTTCAAGGTCCTGGCTCGCTGGGCACCCTATCTGCCCGATGGCTACCAGGCGATCACCTACTCCGACGCGCAGAACATGTTCACGGTGCTGGAAGAGGCCGCCATCTACCCGACCGGCTCGTGGGAGATCGGTGTCTTCGGTCTGCTCAACCCTGACCTGAACATGTCGGCCTTCAAGCCGCCTGTGGTCAACGAAGGGGATACCTGCTACATCAGCGACCATGTGGACATCGCCATGGGCGTGAACGCCGCCAGCCCGAACAAGGAAGCGGCGCTCACCTTCCTGGAGTGGATGACCACCCAGGAGTTCGCCCAGATCTACTCGGACGCCCTGCCCGGCTTCTTCTCGCTGTCGGACCACGAGCTGACGCTTGAGAATCCGGTGGCCCAGGAGTTCATCAGCTGGCGCGGCCAGTGCGAAACGACGATCCGTTCGTCCTACCAGATTCTCTCGCGCGGCGTGCCGAACAATGAGAATGACCTCTGGCTGTACAGCGCCGAGGTGCTCAATGGCACGCTCTCGCCTGAGGAGGCCGCCGATATTGTCCAGGAACACCTGGCAAGCTGGTACGAGCCGCAGATGAACAGGTAAGGCCAAGCGTCTCCCTGGAGGTGCCGATGCACGGTATCGGCACCTCTCTTTTCGTGTATCGGCCTGGCACAGTGCCCTGTGACGATTTGTCGTGAGAGAGAGTCCCCGATGAATCCAGCCATGCACTTACGTGACAAGCGACGATTCCCCGTTCACATCCTGGTATTCCTGGCCCCGGCTGTCATCATCTACACCATGTTCATGACCTACCCGCTGGTGGATTCGCTGCGCCTGAGTCTGTACACCAGCGACCAGCGCGGCAACGAGTCCTTCGTCGGCCTGGACAACTACCACAAGCTGATGACCGACCCGCTGTGGGAACCGCGACTTAAGGGGGCCATCCTCAACAACATCGAGTTCTTCGCCATTCACATGTTCGTGCAGAACCCGATTGGCTTGCTGCTGGCTGCTCTGCTGAGTTCGCCTTTCATTCGCGGCAGGGCGATCTACCGCACGCTCATCTTCACGCCCACCGTCCTGTCCGTCGTGCTGATTGGGTTCATCTGGAGCATCATCCTCAGCCCGCTGTGGGGCATTTCCGGGGATGTCCTGACGGCGATTGGCCTGGAGGAGTACGCTAAAAAGCCCTGGCTGGGTCTGGAATCAACTGCCCTGCCCACCCTTTCGCTGATCTCGGTGTGGCAGTGGGTCGGCATCCCGATGATGCTCTTCCTGGCCGCGCTGATTGCCATTCCCGACGAGCTGGTTGAGGCCGCGCGCGTGGACGGGGCGACCGCCTGGGGCGTCTTCTGGCGGATCAAGTTCCCGCTCATCCTGCCGACGGTGGGCATCGTCGGCGTGCTGACCTTCGTGGGCAACTTCAACGCCTTCGACCTCATTTACACCACGCAGAAGGTCAACGCCGGCCCGAACTTCTCGACGGACATCCTGGGCACTTTCTTTTACCGCACATTCTTCGGGCAGCAGCTTCAGCCCGGCAACCCCACCATGGGGGCGACCATCGCCGGCGTCATGTTCCTGATCATCCTGGCCGGCGTGCTGCTCTATATGTTCGGCTGGCAGCGCCGCGTGGCCCAGGTGGAGCTTTAGGAGCGGATCATCATGTCGTCTCTGTCATCTCTCAGCCACCGTCTGCGCCCCGCTCACTCGCTCCAACTCCTGGGCGCACACGCCATCCTGCTCGCCTATACCGCGCTGGCGCTGTTCCCCATCGTGCTCGTTCTGATTAACTCGTTTAAGACGCGCAGGGCCATCTTCAAGACGCCCTATGCCCTGCCCAACTCGGAGACATGGAGCACCATCGGCTACGAGACCGTCTTCAAGCGAGCCAACTTCCCCGATTACTTTCTCAACAGTCTGATCGTCACGGTGAGCGCGCTGATCCTGATTCTGATCGCCGGGACGATGGCCGCCTGGGCGCTGGCCGAATACCGCTTCCCCGGCAACAACATCATGGGCCTGTACCTGGCCCTGGGCATTATGATCCCCATCCGCCTGGGCACGGTGAGCATCCTGCGCCTGGTGGTGGACATCGGTCTCGTGGACACGCTGTGGGCGCTGATCCTGGTGTATACAGCGTCCGGGCTGCCGCTGGCCATTTTTGTGCTGACGAACTTCATGAAACAGGTGCCCCGCGACCTGAAAGACGCGGCGCGGGTGGACGGGGCCAGCGAATACCGCATCTACCGCATGATCCTGCCGCTGGTACGCCCGGCCATCGGCACGGTGATGGTCTTCAACATGATCCCGATCTGGAACGACCTGTGGTTCCCGCTGATCCTGGCCCCGTCCGAGCGCAACAAGACGGTCACGCTGGGCGCGCAGACCTTCCTGGGCCAGTTCATCAGCGACTGGAACGCCGTGCTGTCGTCGCTCACGCTATCGGCGGTGCCGGTGGTGATTCTGTACATTATCTTCTCGCGCCAGCTCATTCGCGGCCTGACGGCAGGAGCCGTCAAGTGACGCGATGCTGAAGATGGGTGTTGTCTGGTTCTTGATCGCCTGACACGCTGATACCAAGAGAGGGTTCGTGATGTTACGAGTAGGAATCGTCGGGGCCGGCTTCATGGGCGCGTACCATGCCGCCGGCTGGGCCAGGACGCCGGCGCAACTGGTCGGGTTCCATTCGCTGGACCAGGGCCAGATTGACCGGCTGATCGCCCAGTACGGCGGGCGGACATTCGCCACGCTGGACGCGCTGCTCGACGCGGTGGACGTGGTGGACATCTGCACGCCCACGCACCTGCACTACGACATGGTGTTGCAGGCCGCCGCCAAAGGCAAGCACATCATCTGCGAGAAGCCGCTGGCGCGCACCGCCGGGCAAGGCGAGGCGTTGGTCGCCGCGTGCCGCCAAGCAGGGGTCACACTGCTGGTGGCCCATGTGGTGCGCTTCTTCCCGGAGTACGCGCAGGCGAAGGCCATCGTCGGGCGCGGCGAGATTGGCCGCGTCGGTGTCGTGCGCCTCAAGCGCGTCAGCTTCCAGCCCAAACGAGCCGAAGACAACTGGTTCCTGGACGCCGCCAAGTCCGGCGGGATGATGCTCGACCTGATGATCCACGACCTGGACTACGCGCGCTGGGTTGCCGGGGAAGTCGAGAGCGTCTTCGCCAAGAGCGTGCGCAGCGCCCGTCCCGGCGCGCCCGGTGACTACGCGCTGGCGATCTTGCGCCACACCAACGGGGCGCTGTCCAGCGTCGAAGGCGGCTGGGCCTACCCGCCGCCGATGTTCCGCACCGGCCTGGAGATCGCGGGAGATGGCGGCCTGATCGAGCACCCGGCGGGCAGCTCGACCGCGCTCAGCGTCCACCTGATGGCGCGCGAGGAGGGCGGCGCGCCGGAGATCGCCGTGCCGCGCAGCCCCCTGCTGGAAGACCCCTACGTGGTCGAGATCAAGCACTTCTACGACGTGCTGGCGCACGGGGCGACGCCGCGCGTCACCGCCGAAGACGGACTCGCCGCGCTCAAGCTCGCCCTGGCCGCCATCGAGTCCGCCCAAACGGGCCAGCCGGTCACGCTGTAGGAGGTATCCCGATGCGCTGCGCTATCATGAGTTTCGCCCACGTTCATGCTGAGGGCTACCTTCGCAATCTACAGGCCAACCCCGCCGTTGAGTTCATCGGCTTCGCCGACGAGGACGCCGCGCGCGGCAGGCACTTCGCCGGGCAGACCGGCGCGCGCTGGTTCCCGACCTACGAGGCATTGCTGGCCGAGAAACCGGACGGCGTGATCATCTGCTCGGAGAACGCCCATCACCGCGCGCTGGCGGAGATGGCCGCCGCGGCGGGCGTGCATATCCTGTCTGAGAAGCCGCTGGCCACCACCCCCGAAGACGCACGGGCGATGGTGGAGACGTGCCAGCGGGCGGGCGTCACGCTGATGACCGCTTTCCCCATGCGCTTCAGCGCGCCAACCATCGAGGCCAAGAAGGTGTTGGACAGCGGGGCGCTGGGCACTGTGTATGGCTGCAACACGACCAATCAGGGCCAGCTTCCTCGCCTGCATTCCGCCTACCCGCGCGACTGGTTCACCGACCCCGCGCTGGCGGGCGGCGGCGCGGCAACCGATCACGTCGTGCACGTGGCCGACCTGCTGCGCTGGTATTTCCAGAGCGAAGTGACCGAGGTCTACGCCGAGCTAAACCACATCTTTTACCAGGAGCCGGGCGTCAACGTCGAGACGGGCGGCCTGGTGATGCTGACCTTCGCCAACGGCGCGTTCGCCAGCATTGACTGTAGCTGGAGCAAGCCGCCGCACTACCCTACCTGGGGCGGCCTGACGATGGAACTGGTTGGCGAGGGCGGCCTGGTCATCGTGGACCCCTTCCGCCAGGTGATGTCAGTCTACGCAAAGGGCGCGACCCGCCCCGCCTGGTCGTATTGGGGATCGAATGCCAATCAGGCCATGGTAGATGAGTTCGTCGCCGCCGTGCAGGAGCGGCGCGCGCCCGCCGTCACCGGCCATGATGGGCTGAAAGCGACCGAGATCGTCGCGGCGGTCTACCGCTCGGCGGCGACTCGCCAACCTGTGACGCTGCCGCTCTCCTGAGCGAGCACCGTTGGAGAAGTCCCTCCCCTGACAGATGGCATCGCATCAGCGATCAGAATCCCCCTCTCTGGCTCGGCTGGAGAGGGGGATTTAGAGGGTCAGGCATCTTCCTCTATCCGAGTGGTTTCTTCTAATAGTTCCAGAACCCGCCGATGCATGTCTTTTATACATTCAGATTGTTGAACCAGAAGCTCGTCGGCCTCTTCCATCGCGTAGTCTAATTCGTTCCACATTTTCGGCCAGATAGCATGATTTAGGATACCCTCAAGTTGATGGTGCAGTTCTCCCAAACGTTCGTCATTGATTGTGTCAATTAGTGCCGCAAGTTCAGGAAAGGTCATTGCCCTTTTGACTGCAATATCCAGTTTATCTGAGTGTGGCCTGGTTTTCTGTCTCAGTGCGACCGACACGTGCATAAGCCCGGTCAGCAAATCTCGCACACGGTTTAGCCGGTATATTCTTTGGTCTAAATGTGTGGCTAGACGGTGTACTCTATGTTCAAGTTCACTTGTCAAGCGCGCTAGCTGCTGTGTATCTCTTCGCTGGCGTTGTAGCTGGTAAATGGCCAAGATGAGACCCCCGAAATTGACTAATGCAAGCGCTGTCTGTGTATCCATCTCCTGGTATCCCTAGAGACTGTGTGGGAAGCTTTGTCCTGCCTTTGCCCGTTCCCAGCCTCCTCCTCGCGGAGGAGAAGGAGATAGGTTCACTGTAAACCCATCCCTTTTTGTAGGGAAAGGTTTGGGATAGGGGAAAGCAATTCCTCAAATGGTCTCTGACTCAATACTCACGACCTGCTCACTGATCGGGATAGACCAGCGTCACCGGGCAGCGGACGTGCTTGATCACCTGCTGGGCCACGCTGCCCACCAGCCAGCGCGCCAGCCCCGTGCGCCCGTGCGTGGACATGACGACCATGCTGATCCCGTCTTCCGACTCGACGAAATCGCAGATGGCCTGAGCGGGGTTGGTGCCGCGAATGATCACTTCGCGGGCGCGCAGCCCCTCGGCGCGCAGCCGGTTGCGCATGGCGATAAGCTGCTCCTGCATCTGCCCCAGGCTTTGCTCGGCGATCTGCTGCTGCCCGGCCAGCGCCCACTGGTCGGCGTAGTCGCTGCCTTTGGGCTGGTAGACGTGCAGCAGCACCAACTCCGCGTCGTGGACGCGGGCCAACTCGGACGCGCGCGGGATGGCGCTCTCCGACCAGCGCGAGCCGTCCAGCGGCACGACGACGCGCTGGTACATGGGGCGCACCAGCAGCAGCGGCACCGGAAACTCGTTGAGCGCCCGCTCCACGCCCGTGCTAAACAGCCAGCGCATCATGGCCGCGCGCCCCTGCGTGGACATGACGACGGCACTCACTCGCTCCACGTCGATCATCTTGTACAACGTCCCCGCCAGGTCGCGCGTCGAGACGTGCTCGACGTGCGTGCGGATGCCCGCCGCGCGCAGGCCCTTACGCAGCCCGTCCAGGTAGGCTTCGATCTGCTCGCGGCTGCGCGCCCCGTTCTCGATGCGCTCTGCCTCTCCGTCCGGCACAGGCAGGTAGTCCAGGTAGAGCAGGATTAGCTCGGCATCGTGCTTGATCGCCAGGTCCGACGCAAAGCGAATGGCGAACTCAGCCGCCGAAGACCCGTCCAGCGGGACGAGCACCCGGTTGTAGATGCGAGCGGGGACGATCATCTCTGCCCTCCGGGGCCTACAGAATCTGCGACAGGAACAGCTTCGTCCGCTCGTGCTGCGGGTTGGTGAAGAAGTGCTCCGGCGTGCCCATCTCAACAATGCGCCCCTCGTCGAAGAGCACGATGCGGTCGGCCACCTCGCGGGCGAAGCCCATCTCGTGCGTGACGACGAGCATGGTCATGCCGCTCTGGGCCAACTGCTTCATCACGTCCAGCACTTCCTTGATCATCTCCGGGTCGAGCGCCGAGGTCGGCTCGTCGAAGAGCATGATCTTGGGCTGCATGGCCAACGCCCGCGCAATAGCCACGCGCTGCTGCTGGCCGCCGGAAAGCTGGCCGGGGTACTTGCGCGCCTGTTCTGGAATGCCCACCCGCTCTAGTAGCTGGAGCGCCGTCTCTTCAGCGACGCGCCGGGGCTGGCGGCGCACGTAGCGCGGGGCCAGGGCCACATTGTCCAGCACGGTCAGGTGCGGGAACAGGTTGAACTGCTGGAACACCATGCCAATTTCGCTGCGAATGGCGGCGATGTTGCGCACGTCGTGGCTTAGCTCGATCCCGTCCACGATGATCTGGCCTTCCTGGTGCTCTTCCAGGCGGTTGATGCAGCGGATGAACGTGGACTTGCCCGAACCGGACGGGCCGATGATCACGACTACTTCCTGGGGCATCACCTCCAGGTCCACATCCTTGAGCACGTGGAAGTTGCCGAACCACTTGTTGACACGGCGGCAGCTAATGATCGGTTCTGGGGCTTTCGTTTCGGCCATGAGACTTCCTCAATAGTGCGGGCGGACGGGCTGGCCCGCCCCTGGCAGGCGACATAGACACGCCTTGAGACATTCCCTGGACTGCAAGCTACAAGCGGCGAATGCTCCCCGCGCCCGACTGCTCGAGGCGGCGGCTGACATCGGACATGGCATAGCTGATCACGAAGTAGATGATGGCAATGACGATGTAGGCTTCGCGCTGGTACGGACGATAGATGGCCTGCCCGCTGACGATGCGATCCACGATGCCGACCAGCTCGAACAGCCCAACCACAGCCACCAGCGACGTGTCCTTGAACAGGCTGATGAACTGGCCGACGATGGCCGGGATCACCGCGCGCAACGCCTGCGGCAGGACGATGAGCGTCGTCGTCAGGGCCGGGTTGAGGCCCAGGGCGCGCGCCGCTTCGATCTGGCCGTAAGGGATGATCTGCAGGCCGCCGCGCACGTTCTCGGCCAGGTAGGCCGCGCTGAACAGCGTCACGCCGATCATCATGCGGATCGCCAGATCAAGCCCCGACAGCGCCGACCAGAAGAAGGGCACGATCTGCTTGGCCATGAACAAGATCGTGATCAGCGGCACGCCGCGCACCGTCTCGATGAACAGCGTGCACGTCCACTTGATGGCCGGCAATTCGCTGCGCCGGCCAAGCGCCAGCGCCACCCCCAGCGGGAACGAGGCGACGATGCCGACGACTGTCAGCAGGATCGTCAGCAGCAGGCCGCCCCACACCGAGGTCGGGACGAGCGGCAGCGTCCGCGAGCCTTCAAAGCCGCGCAGGATGATCAGGATGACCGGCGCGGACAGAATCCAGCCGCCCAGCACAGCGCGGC
The DNA here is from genome assembly GCA_964396775.1 of uncultured Thermoflexus sp. Classification (GTDB taxonomy): domain Bacteria; phylum Chloroflexota; class Anaerolineae; order Aggregatilineales; family Aggregatilineaceae; genus UBA2029. Next base: position 13,993 of record CAYNHD010000020.1, read on the forward strand.
GCACGGCCCTTTCGCGCTTGCCCAGCGTGCCGATGACCCACCCATTGAAGAAGAGCAGCGCCCCGACGAAACACGGCATCACAATGCGCTTGAACAGCGGCGTCACCTGGAGGCTGAAGAATTCCGCCACCGAGCGAGCGCCCTCAAAACGGTACGAGTTCTCGTCGGCGAAGAGCGCCCTTTCGACTGCTGGCGGCTCGCCGAACTGCTCAACGCGCGCCTGGGCAGCGGCCTCCTGGCTGGCGAAGGTCTCCACGCCGTGCACGCGAATCCAGGCGTACCCGGCGTTGTCGCCCACGCTGCCGTTGGCGCTGTCGTCGCGCCGAACTTCGAGCACGTACCAGCCATCGGCGGGCAGGGTGTAGTGGAGCGTCCCTCCGGCAGGGTTTCCGGCGAAATCGCCCACCCCCGATCCCGCCTGAGATGTGAGGGGCCTGCCCTGGCGGTCGAGCAGCCGCAGGGAGACGGTCAGGTTGTACTGCCCCAGGTCGAGGTCGCCCGCACGCACCTCTGCAGCGCGGATAGACCATTCGGTGCGCGCCTGGGTCTCCACAAAGCCAAGCAGCCGCTCGTCAGCATCCTGGGTGTCGGTCAGCGGGTCGAAGGTGAACGAGACCTCCTGGCCCTTGAGACCCACGAACACAAAATCGGGCGGCGCGCGCTGCGGCTCGACCAGCACGTAGATCGTCGGCTCTGGCACGCGCGCGGCCAGGACGGGCACGATGACCAGGATCAGCAGGATGACCAGCACGGCAATGAACACCCCGCGCGACAGCCGTCCCCACACGCCGAGGCCCAGGCCGCTGAGCAGGACGAGGATGCCGGCGACAAGCTCCATGCGCCAGATTTCCTGGCGGTCGTAGAGGCCGCTGGTCACTAGACGCAGGTTGTGGTAGATGACTCCCCACTGCGCGCTGCGCACCGACCAGGACAGGAAGCTCCAGAGGAACCATCCGATCAGCGCGCCCATGACAAGGGTCGCCATAGAGTTGACTTTGCTGCTGAACAGGTTGGCGCGCAGCCAGCCCAGCGGCCCCACTGACGTGATCGGCGGGCGGCGGCTGGGCGGCGATTCCAGCGGCGCAACATAGAAGTCAGAGTCCGTGTATCGCCCGCGCATCCTAACGGCTCCTCAGGCGCATACTGTAGTTGACCGCGTTCATCACCACCGAGATGACCAGGCTCGTCGTCAGGTAGATGGCCATCATGACAGCAAAGACGGCGACCGATTGACCGGTCTGGTTGGAGATGATACTGGCGATGTTGTAGACATCGAAGAAGCCGATAGCGATGCCCAGGCTGGAGTTCTTGGCCAGATTCAGGTACTGGTTGCCCAACGGCGGGATGATCAGGCGCAGCGCCTGGGGCAGCACGATCAGGCGCAACGTCTGCCCGCCGCTGAAACCCTGGGCGCGCGACGCCTCGATCTGGCCGTAGGGTACGGCCTGGATGCCGGCGCGCACAATGTCGGCGACGAAGGCCGCCGTGTACAGGATCAGACCGGCCGTCAGGGTGATGTATTCCATCGAGAGCTTGTCGCCGCCCTCGAAGTTGAATCGCTTTAGCTCCGGGTTCTCGACGTTGAACGGCCCCCCGGCCAGCAGCCAGCCCGCCGCGCCGAAGATGAGCAGCGTTGGCACGAACCAGCGCAGGACGTTGGCCGGCTGGCCGGTGCGATCCTGGACGCGCAGCCGCCACACCCATAGCCCGATCCCCAGGGCCAACCCGATCCCAAGCAGCAGATAGAACAGCCAGGCGGTGTCGGTGCCCTCGATCAGCGGGAAGTTGACCGCGCGCCGGTTGACGAACACCGGGCCGGGCAGCTTGATCGAGTCCTGCACGCGCTCTGGCATGGTGACGCGCAGCCCGCGATAGATGAAGTAGAGTTGAACGAGCAGAGGCGTGTTGCGGAAAACCTCAATGTAGGAGATGGCGACCGAGCGCACCAGGAGATTGGATGACAGCCGCCCAATGCCAACCAGAACCCCCAGGATGGTCGTGCCGACCAGCCCGACAGCCACCACACGCAGCGTGTTGCGAAAGCCGATCCACAGCGCCTCCCAGTTGGAGGTCGCCGCCGGGTCGAAATTGGTGGTGCCCTCGGAGATGTTGGTGCCGAAGGGACGGTCGAAAGCGCCGAAATTGATTGCCATGCGGTTGTCGGCCAGGTTGTTGATCAGGTTGTGGATCAGCGTGTAGCCGAAAGCGACGACCGCGATGAGGAAGACGATCTGCAAGAATGCCTGAATATAGCGAATATCGCGCCAGAAAGGGACGGGAGCGTGCCTGGAGGCTACAAACGTGGAGGATGGGTGATCGGGCATGGCTTGATCCTGTGCTTGCTACAGGCCGGATACGAACGCCATGAGTGAGAAGAATAGTAACGAATCTCCCCGGAGACGCAAGAAAAGCCGCGCCCCCGGGGAGCCATCAGGGGACGAGAGAGCAGAAAGCTGTTAACGCCAGGCCGGGGCGTACTGCAAGCCACCCTGCGTCCAGAGCGCGTTCAGGCCGCGCTCCAATGCCAGGGGCGTGTCGACACCAACGTTGCGCTCGAAGATCTCGCCGTAGTTACCCACCGCGCGGATCACGTTCACAACGAAGTCGTTGTCCAGGCCGAGCAGCGAGCCGCTGGCCTGATCGCCCTGCCCCAGGAAACGCTGGATAGCCGCATCGGTGCTGGCTACATACTCGTCAATGTTGGCCTGCGTGATGCCGTACTCCTCGGCCTGGATGGTGGCGTACACCGTCCATTTGACCACATCGGCCCAGACCGGGTCACCCTCAATATACGTCGCAGAAAGCGGCTCTTTGGAGATGACATCCGGCAGGATGACGTACTTGCCCGGATCGGCGGTGCCACTGCGCAGGCCGGCAAGCTGGCTGATGTCGGAGGTGAGCGCGTCGCAGCGCCCCTCTTCCAGGCCGCCAATCGTCTCGGCGGGCCGCTCGAACTTGACCAGCTCGTAGGTGAAGCCGCGCTTCTCCATCGCTTCGGTGATGTTTAGCTCAGTCGTCGTGCCCGTCAGCACGCAGATGGAAGCGCCGTCCATATCATCCAGCGAGGCCACGCCGAGATCGCGCGGGACCATCACGCCCTGGCCGTCATAGAAGTTGACTGGGCCGAAGTCAATGCCCAGTTCCCCGTCGCGCTGGACCGTCCAGGTCGCATTGCGGAACAGCACGTCAATCTGGCGGTTCTGGATGGCCGTGAAACGCTCCTGGGCGGTTGTCTGAACGAAGACCAGGTTGCTGGATGTCACTTCGCCGAAGATGGCTGCGGCCAGAGCGCGGCAAAAATCGGCATCGAAGCCGAGCATCTCACCCGTATCCGGGTCAAGAAAACCGAAGCCAGGAAGCCCGCCATTCACGCCACAGATCAGCGAACCACGAGCGCGCACCTGGTCGAGGATGCTTTCCTGGGCAGAGGCAGTGGGCACCGCCAACGCGGCCAGCATGACCAGCGCCAGCACTAGGCCGATCCAGCGAGTGTTGCTCTTCATCGTGTCCTCCTTATGTATAGCGTGCTGCGACAAAAACGTGTGACAACAGGATGGAAGTGGTACCTAGAGCCGTGCGTACAGGGAGTTAAGGTGACTCTTGATGGCCTATCGGGAACTGTCTGGCGGCAGCCTCCTCTCTTGTGATCAGGTGATCAGGTGAATTGTATGCTTTGCATAGAGATTAAGAGGTTTATCTGTTTATTTATCAGTTTTTGGCGGGACTGTCAACAACCTGCGAACGCAACAACGGTATCTCACCTGTGGGGTACCGTGCCAGGCAGGGATCGGGTTGCGTCGGATGTAGGGGCGGGTTTGCAGACCCGCCCCGCCCCAGACCTGAAAACGCCCCGCAACCATGCGCGCCGGGCATCACCGGCCCAGACTACATCATGGCACGGGGCCTAGTATAGCTGCTGGTAGCACCGGTGTGTTGTGCACTTCAACCAAGAATGAACCAGCGCCCCTTGCGCAATCCGCCCGAAAGCGGTCACGTCCGGTAATGGCCGTTGATCGTCACGTAGTCGTGGCTGAGGTCGCACGTCCAGACGTGCGCGCGGGCCGCGCCCAGCCCCAAGTCGAGACGCACGCCCCACTCCGCTGTCTGCATCAGGGCGATGGCGGCACGCTCGTCGTAGGCAGTGGGCTGCCCGCCCGCGACAAGCTGCATCACCGGCTGTCCCTGCGCGTCAAGCAGCCAGAGACTCAGCCGCGCCGGGTCGAGCGTGACTCCCGCATAGCCCGCCGCCGCCAGGATGCGCCCCCAGTTGGCATCCGCGCCGTAGAAGGCCGTCTTGACCAGCGGAGAGACGGCGATCTGGCGGGCAATCTGGCGCGCGCTGGCCTCATCCGCCGCGCCGCTGACCTCGACGGTGACAAACTTCGTCGCTCCTTCGCCGTCGCGGACGATGGCCTGGGCCAGCGCGACACACACGCCGGTCAGGGCCACCTGGAACTCAGCCGGATCGTCCACGGCCACGCCCGCCGCGCCGTTGGCCAGCAGCAGGGCCGTGTCGTTGGTGCTCATGTCGCCGTCTACCACGATACGGTTGAAGCTCTCCTCCACCGCAGCGTGCAGGTAACGATCCAGGTCGGCGGCGGGGATGCTGGCGTCGGTGGCGAGCAGGGCCAGCATGGTCGCCATGTGCGGAGCGATCATGCCCGCGCCTTTGGCAATGCCCGCGATCACCGCGCCGGACGAGAGGCGCGCGGAGGCCAGCTTGGGCCGCGTGTCGGTGGTCATGATCGCGGCGGCGGCGTCCGCCCACCCATCTGGGCGCAGCGCCGGAACCAGCGCGGCGATTCCCCGCGCCATCGCCGTCAAGTCCAACGGCAGCCCGATCACGCCGGTCGAGAGGGTGAGCACCTCGTCCGGCGCGCAGCCGAGTAGCGCCGCCGTGCGCTCCGCCGAGGCGTGCGCGTCGCGCAGGCCCGGCTCGCCGGTGCAGGCGTTGGCGCTGCCCGTATTCGCCAGCACAGCGCGCACCCGCGCGCCCTCCCCTCCCAGGATCGCCTGGTCGCGCAGCACGGGCGCAGCTTTGACCTGGTTGGTGGTGAAGACGCCAGCAGCGGTGCACGGCGCGTCGCTGACCAGCAGGGCAATGTCTTTGCGCGAGTCACGTTTCAGCCCGCAGTGCAGCCCGGCGAGGCGAAAGCCTCGAGGGGTGTATTCAGCCATGCGCTCTCCCTCACTCCAACTCGTAGACCAGCGCGATCTCGTCGCAACGATCCTGGAACGGACACGGCGCGCAGTCCTGCCAGACCTTGATCGGGAAGTTGCTGACGGCATCGCGCTCGAAGCCCAGTTGCTCGAACAGGCGGGTGGCGCGGGTCAGCGTCAGCACGCGCTTCAGCCGGCGCGCCCGCGCCATCGCCACCGCTTCTGCGACCAACTGGCTGGCGATGCCGTTGCCGCGATGGTCGGGGCGCACGGCCAGCGAGCGCACCTCCGCCAGCGTGCCATTGTAGTAGACCAGCGACACGCAGCCGATCACCTGTCCGTCCTGCTCGGCGACCAGCCACCGGTCAAGCTGCTGGCGCACCTCGTCGGCAGGGCGCGGCAGCATCAGCCCGGCGGCGACTTCCTGCGCGAACAGGGCCAGGATCGCCTCCACCTCGTCGGCCTGAGGCTGGCGAATGATCATCAGCGCGCGACCTCGTGCAGAATGGTGCCGAGCACCTCGGCGAACTGGTCAATGTGCGCCTCTTCGACGATGAGCGGCGGCAGCAGGCGCAGCACCTGCGGCCCGGCGTTGATCATGATCACGCCGTGCGCATAACCCGCCTTGATCAGCGGCGCGACCTCGATATCCAGCTCCACGCCGATCATCAGGCCCAGGCCGCGCACCTCGCGGACGTGCGGCGAGCGCAGATCGCGCAGCCGCTCCATCAGCCGCGCGCCGAGCGCCGTCACGCGGGCCAGGAACGCCGGGTCGCTGACGCGGCGCAGCACGACCTGCGCCGCCCGGCAGACGACCGGCCCGCCGGCGAAGGTGCTGCCGTGATCGCCAGGGGCGAGCGCCCCGGCCACGCGGTCGGTGAGCAGCGTCGCGCCGATAGGCAGCCCGCCGCCCAGGGCCTTCGCCAGGGTCATCATGTCCGGCTGCACCCCAAAATGCTCGTGCGCCCACAGCCTGCCGGTGCGCCCCATCCCACATTGAATCTCGTCGAAGACCAGCAGCGCCCCGTGCCTGTCGCACAGCGCGCGCAGAGTCGCCAGGAACTCCGGCGTGGCAGCGTGAATGCCCCCCTCGCCCTGCACCGGCTCGACGAAGACGGCGCAGGTCCCTGGGCCGATCAGCTTCTCGGCGGCGGCGCTGTCGTTGAAAGGAGCGAAGGTCACGCCGGGCATCAGCGGGCGAAAGGGAGCCTGGTATTTCTCGCGCGCGGTGAGGGCCAGCGCGCCCACCGTCCGCCCGTGAAAGCTGCCACTGAAGGCCACCAGATCGGTCTTGCCGGGGCCGAACATCTCGCGGGCGTGCTTGCGCGCGAACTTGATCGCCGCCTCTACTGCCTCCGTGCCGGAGTTGCAGAAGTACACCTTATCGGCGAAAGAACTCTCGCAGAGCATCTCGGCCAGGTCAGCGTGGGGAGCAGAGTGGTAGAGGTTGCAGACGTGACCGAGCAGGGTCATCTGCTCGCTGACGGCGGCGACCAGTTCTGCGTCTCCGTGGCCGAGCGCGTTGACGCTGATACCCGCCGCAAAGTCGAGATAGGTCTTGCCGTCCGTGTCGGTCAGCATCGCGCCCTGCCCGCGCTCCAGCACGAACGGGGCGCGCGCGTAGGTGTTGAGTACGTACTGTGCGGTCTTTTCCACAATGGAACCAGACATGAGTCCTCGCCTTCTTTGCGCTGCCACTCAAGCCACGAATACGGTGCCGGTGCCCACCGCCAGCCCTGCCAGATCGGTGATCACGGCCTGGCGCACGCCCGCCCCCACCGCTGCCAGCGCCGCCTGGACTTTGGGGATCATCCCGCCGTTGATCACGCCGCGTGCGATCAGGTCGAGCGTCTCGGCGACGGACAGGCGCGGCACCACGCCGTTCTCAGCGCGCACGCCGGGCACGTTGGTGACGAAGGCTGCCCGCGCCGCGCCGAGCGCCGCCGCAACCGCCCCCGCCGCATGGTCGGCGTTGACGTTGTACGCCCCGTCCGCGCCGAGCGAGATCGGCGAGATGACCGGCACGACGCCCGCCGCGCACAGGCCGCGCAGCACGTCGGCGAAAAAGGCGAAATCCAGGCCGTGCCACGGGTCGATGCCGGGATTGCGCAAGAACTCGCGGGCGAAAAACACGCCGGGCGCCAAGGGCAGCCAGGCCAGCACGGCCAGCCCCATGGCCAGCGCCAGTCCGGCCAGCCGCTTCCAGCGCCCCGGCCCGGCGAACACGCCGCGTCGCCACACGAACAGCCCGGCCACGGCCAGCCCTTCCCCCAGCAGGATGGGCGCGCCCTGGTAGGCCGTGGCCAGCAGGGCGGCCGTGGCCAG
>CAYNHD010000021.1:0-21352 GCA_964396775.1 uncultured Thermoflexus sp.
TGCTTTTGATGCCTTACGTCAATACCACCCTGCTCGCTTGGCTGCGTAACGTGAGTGACGAAATGAACGAAGCGGCGGGTTTGATCCAGTACTTCGGCGATTATTGGGATGGCTGTGAGGAGATGGACAACCCAGCGGAGGCGCGCCAGCAGTTGTTGCAGAAAATTGTTGATCAGGTGTTTGTGTACAACGATCAAGTGATTGCAGTAGCCTTACACGGCAACTTCAGTGTGGTATTTGATACGGGGGAGGATGATATGCCGGAAGAGATCGCGTCTATTCTAAAACAAAATGGCTGCGCTATCATCTTCAGTGACGCGCAGCCAGGACGGGAGCGACGGGCGTCGCATTCCCTTATTCCAACTGTGGCGTTTGAGGGACAAACTGGCTTCTGCGCATCCTTGCTGGGTAGCCGACCGACAGTTCTTCTTCGTGCGCTCTGCTGGTCCTGGTCAAGGCAGTTGTCGAGGTCCTGTAGACTTCCCTCATGAGTGGCTCGACTCCCGCCGCATCTATTGTAGCGCATGTCCTCGAACGGCCTACCTCCCATCGCTTGCTGCCTGATCTGAGTCTCAGTGTTCACGACAGCATCATCGCCCGCGCCCGCCACGCTGCTGGTGTCTCTCAGGCGGAGTTGGCGCGGCAGTTCGGGGTCTCGTACCAGCGAGGGCATCAGATCGTGCACGGGCGGCGGGGGCAGGCGATCACGCAGACGCCGCTGCCCCGCGACGTTTGCTGCGAGCGTGCGCCGCACCTTACAGAATGGCAGGATTACGGAACTGTACACCGCGTGTAAGGGGTGCGTAATCTTGTTGGCTGATCCTTGTCCGTAATGACCGATGGCCCATCCCATTCGCGGGGCCTGACTCCAACGGAGGAGAATCGCATGTCTAGGAAAGTACTGCTCATGGTTTCGGTGTTGGTGATCGTGTTCGCCTTTGGCGCAACAAGCGTCCTGGCCGACGACGACGGGGCAGAGGTGTGCCCGCCGGTCTACAGTGAGGACCATGATACCTGGGTCTCTGCCTACTTCTGCGACGGACGGCTCAACGCATTCGATATGACGCAGCCGGTTGCCATCTACTACACCTACGATACCGCGCAGGTGCTCGACGACGACGGCAACTGGGTTTGGACGGATGTCGTGACCGGAATCGCGCTGTGGTCGGTGGATGCGGAGGGCAGCGGCCAGTTGGCGCTGTGGGTGCCTGCGGCGGATGTCGACTCAGCGTTCAGCGCCACCAGCGACGTTCAGATCGCGGCGGCTCACGGCATTACCCTCAACTACTCGCCATCTGGCGACGTGCTGTGGGTCACCGCCCCCGGCTACAGCTTCGCCTGGGAACCCTGGTAGACCCTCTTGTACTGCCAGGGCACAAACCGGCAGGTCTGCGCGGGAAGGCGCGGATGCGCTCCGCGCCTTCTCTCTTCTCCTTCTCGCAACCTATCTATGAATTGTTGGGTGCAGCAGACCAACGTCCCTAGCGGGCGAATTCACGGATGGGTGCTTGAGGCAAGCCTGACCGGACATTTCAGGACTGCAAGGTTGCTGTAAGGCTCGTGTAATCCCGCTGCATGATGATTGCCAGAGTTTGGGCAGCCTATTGCGCAGGAGGAAATCTGTGAGACGCTATGGCAACGCTGTAAACATCACCCGGTTGGCGCTCGCTGTCGTGCTGGCGGTGGGCCTGGTGACGCCCCTGGTCACAGCGCGGGCGAGCGCCCAGGCCGTGACTCCCCTGGTTCTCAGCGTGCCGTCGCTGTGGGAGGACGTGCTCACGCCAGATCTGTTGGCTGAGTTTGAGACCCAACACCCCGGCGTGGATGTCATCACCACCTTCAACACGACGACGTTCTTTGGATTCGCTGCGCCCGGCTCAAGCATCGCTGACCAGTTGGACACGACCGCGCAGCAGGTGCTGGCGGCGGATGTGCTGTACGTTGACCCGACCACTCTCTCGGCGGCAGGCACGCAGGCCGGCTATTTTCTCGATCTGCTCCCGCTGGCGATGAGCGACCCCACGCTGGACGTTGCCGACTTTGTGCCGGCAGTCTGGCAATCCTACCAGTGGGACAACGGACTGTGGGCGCTGCCTCTGTCAACAGATGTGATTCTGTTGACCTATGACCCGCTCGCCTTTGACAAGACCGGGCTGACCTATCCCAACGAACGCTGGACGATTGACGATTTCGCCAGTGCAGCACGCGCGCTGGCGCAGTACAACGCCGACGGCACCGTCACAACCGCCGGGCTTTCGACGCTGTCCGGCGCTAACAATCAGGAAGTCTTCTTGCGGGCGTTGGCTGGAGCCAGTCTCTACGACACGACGACCGTGCCGAACGCGCCAAACCTGGCCAACCCCGCCCTGGAGTACATCCTGGAGACGTGGTATGAGCTGACCCAGGAAGGGGTGGTTGTGGCGCAGGGAGGCGGGCGCGATGCAGATGTCCCCCTGCGCATCGAGGGTATCAGTGGGTACGCACAGCGTGGCGGTCCAAGGCGCAGCCCCACCGAAACGCGCTACGCCACGCTCCTGCCGGGGAGCGTGGCTGGGCTGAGCGTGCAGGGTTTCGCCGTCAGCGCCGGCACCCAATACCCGGAACTAGCCTACGCGCTGGCGAGCTTCCTGGCCGGGCGCTCCGAACTGGCCAGCAATAGCTTCAGCGCTGCTCCGGCACGCTATAGCTTGGCGAACACCCAGTATGCCACCAATACAAGCGTAGGGGCTGGAGGCGGGTCGGGAGGAGGCTTTTTCGGCAACCGCACCATCCCGGAGACGATCCAGCCTGTGGTAGATCAGGGTCTCGCTGCCGGGCTGCCCATCGCCGAGCTACGCTATGCCTCCTACCTCAGCACGGCGCTGAGCGACATGCGCACCAACGGCACCGACGCGCTGTCGGCGCTGCAAGTGGCCGAGGCCCAGGCGATTAGCGACATGCAGACGGCAATGACGCGCGCGCGCACGACCGACCTCTATGTGACCGCCCCCGCGCCCGAACCGGGACTGGCCCCAGGCAAGATCGAACTCACCTGCGCGGTCAACCTGGGGTTCGGCGGCGGGTTCGGCGGCTCCTCCCAGCTAGTCAATCAGGAGGAGTGGGACCGGCTGATCGCCGACTTCGTGGCCCGCGATGCACAGGTCGGCGCAGTGACCCTGCAGCAAACGCCAGAGTCCGACCTGCCCACACTGGCAGAGCAGTATGATTGCTTCATCCTGCCGTCGAACGCCGTGAAAGAGGCGGACGTTAGCTCCTTGCTCAGCCTCGACCCGCTGCTGGACACCGACCCGACCTTCGACCGCAATGATGTGATCGGCAACACCCTGGCCCAGCTTCAGCAAGATAGCAAGACCTGGGCGCTGCCACTGGCCATCGAACCGCAGATGCTCGAATACGACCCGGAGCAGTTCGCGCGGGCTGGCGTGCCCGAACCGCTCAACGGCTGGACAGTGGACGCCTTCGTGGATGCGCTGCGGATGCTCAAGCCCTACGACACCGATCCCACGCCCTTCGTCGCCGAGGATCCGAGCGGTTCGTACATCATGATACTGATCGCCGCTTTCGGCGGCCTGCCGCTGGACTACCGCACCGACCCGCCAACGGTGAACTTCACCGACCCGACCACCGTTGACGCCATCCGCCAGGTGCTCGATCTCGCCGCGCAGGGGTACATCAGCTACGGCGGGTTGCAGAGCTTCCAGATTGCTGACCCCGGCGCTGCCACCGTCCCCGCCATCACCACCAACACCCTGAACCAGTTTCGCGGCCCGCAGCCGCCTGGGATGGAGGGAGCGACGCAAAGCACGCAGGTGATGACGACCTACCCGCAAGGCAGCAAATACGGCGTGATCGCCTACGAGATCACCACCGGCCATATCAGTGCGACCGCACAGAATCCCGATGCAGCCTATCGTTTCCTGAGCGAGGTCTCGCGAAGTCCGCAGTTGTTCTTCGGGATGCCCGCTCGCCAGTCGCTCACCTCCGACCCGGACGTTGTGGCGGCGCAGGGTGCTGAGATCGTGGCTGTCTACCAGCAGCTTGACGCGCTGTTGCGCTCGCCGAACACCATCGTCTTCCCTACCTTCACGATGGGGCGCGGCGGCGGTGGCCTGAGCATGATCGAGTCCTACTGGCTGCGGCGCGCCTTCGATCGCTACGTCACGGAAGGGGCCGACCTTGAGCTTGAGCTGGCCGATGCCGAAGAGCTGACGCTGGCCTACCTGGAATGCGCACAGAGCGTCACCATTGATGTCTTCCAGACTGGCGGAGACCAGATGCGCCAGCAATTCGAGCTGATCGGCCAGTGCGCGACGAGCGTTGATCCGACCTTCAGCATGGGCGGCTAGCCCTGACTCAGGGGGCGCGGGAAGAACTCCGCGCCCCCCTGCCGAGACTGGCTCATGATGCGCTTCTTCGACCCCATTCTTTTCGCCCTGGAGCGGCTGTGGCAGCATCGCACGCTGGTCTTCTGGACGCTGGTGGGGCTGTCGGCGGCGACCACGCTGGCACTGAGCCTGACCCTTTATGTGGACGCGGTAAACACCGGTCTGCTGACGGACAAGCTGGCCGATCCGCCTTATGCGTTCCGCTTCCGCTACCTGGGAAGCTGGGAGGGTGCGATCAGTGCGACCGACGTAGAGCAGGCAAACAAGGCTGTCTTCGGCATGTTCGTCGAGACCATCGGCCTGCCCGCAGCCCAGACAGCGCGCTACACCGGCGGCGGCAACTGGAATGTCACCCGGCAGGGGGATACGCCGGTAGCTTTCGGCACATATGGACTGGGCGCGCTCGAAGGCGCTGACGGGCAGATACAGATCACGGCGGGGCAGTGGCCGCCGCAGGAGACTGCCAGTGAGGGCATCCCCGTGCTGATGCCTGAGAAGCTGCTCTACCAGACTGGTCTGCAGGTTGGCGATGTACTCACGGCGACCAGGCCCGGCGCGCCCTCCGCCCTGATGCTCGAAGTCGTGGCGCTGTGGACGCCCATTGACGCCAGCGATCCAGCGTGGATTCTGACGCCCAAGTTCTTCGACAACGTGTTCCTGCTCCAGCCCGAAGGCTTGTGGACAGTGTTGGCGGGCATAGAGACTCCGGTCGAGGAAGTGGACTGGCAGATCATCTTCGATGGTAGCGGCCTGCGCACGTCCGACGTTGGTGACCTGCTCGGCAGCATCACCGACGGGCGGCGCGATGTGATGGCTGCTCTGCCCGGCATCCGGCTCGACGTATCGCCAGAAGCGGGCTTGAAGGCGTTTAGCGAGGATGTCAGCCGACTGACGCAACAGTTGGTGATCGTGGTGCTACCGGTCGGTGGGCTTATCCTCTACTTTGTGACCATGTTGGCTGGGATGCTGGTAGGTCGCCAGCAGCAGGAAGATGTCACCCTGAGCAGCCGGGGTATGAGCCGGCGCAAGCTCCTGGGGCTGCACGCGCTGATGTGGCTGATTCTGGCCGGCGCAGCATTGGGAATCGGCCTGGTCGTGTCGCCAGCGGTCGTCCAGTTGATCGGGCACACGTCGTCATTCCTGCGCTTCGACTACCCCAGCGAGACACTGGATATCGTCTTTACGAAGCAGGCGATCCTGGCCGGGGCGGTGACAGGCGCGCTGGCGGCGAGCAGCGGCCTGTTGCTCGCCTGGCGCGTCACGGGCCAGTCTATCAGCGCCTACAAGCGGTCAGAGGCCCGCTCCGGCAAGGCGTGGTGGCAGCGCATCTATCTCGACTTCATGCTGCTGGTGCCCGCCGGGTATGTGTTCTACACATTGCAGGCGCGGGGTGGCCTCTCCACAGACGCGCAGGACCCGTTCAGCGATCCGCTGGTCTTTCTGGCACCGACCCTGTTTTCGCTAGGGCTGACGCTGCTGTTTCTGCGTGTCTATCCTTTCCTGCTCAATCAGGCGTCGCGCCTGGTGGCCGTGAGCAGCAGCATGGCCCTGCTCATGGCGCTGCGCGAGCTGACTCGCTCGATCGGGCGCTATCGCGGCACGCTGCTGATGACCTGTTTCACGCTGAGCCTGATCGGGTTCACGGCATCTATGGCCAGCACGCTCGATCGCAGCCTGGAAGATGTGGTGCACTATGAAGTGGGGGCAGAGCGTGTGTTGGTCGTGGCCTCCGAAGCGCAAACCGAGGAAGGAAGTTCCTCCGACAGTGGCACTGAGCTAACCGTTGTCGGCTATAACACGCTGCCTGCCAGCGACCTGCTTGAGATCGAGGGCGTCTACGCCGTGTCCCGCGCCGGACGGTACCAGGCGCAGATCGTCCTGCCAGGGCAGCGCGTGACAGGGACGCTGCTCGGTGTGGATCGCGCGGCGATGGCGGCGGTTGCCTACTTCCGCGAGGATTACGGCCCTGAACCGTTGGCGGACGCGCTCAACCGGCTGGCAGGGCAGCGTACCGGCGTGCTGCTGAGCACGGCGGCGGCAGAGCAGTACAGCCTGCGCGTGGGCCAGGAGATCACCGTCCTGATCTCCGCGCTGAACTCATGGTATGAGACAAAGATGCCAATTGTCGGCCTGCTCGATTTCTTCCCCACACTCGACCCGCGCCAGGGTTTCTTTCTGGTTGGCAACATTGACCCCGTCTTCGAGCTGGTGGGCACAGAACTGCCACACGACATCTGGCTGAGCCTGGAACCGGGAGCCGACGGCAACGCTGTGCTCGCCCAGGCGCAGGCGATGGGCTTCCCGGTGCTGGACTGGCTGGACCCGGCAGTGCTGATCGCCCAGGCGCAGGCAGACCCCACACGGCGAGGTGTGTTCGGTTTCCTGTCGGTTGGGTTCGTCTCCGCGATCCTGCTCACGTTGGTGGGCAGCGTGATCCAGAGCACAGCCTCCTTCCGCGCACAGGCCGTTCAGCTTGGCTCGCTGCGCGCGATGGGACTGGGCGCGATGCCCGTAGCCGCGTACCTGCTGCTGGCGCAGGGGGTGGCCGCGATGGGTGGCATCGCCGGCGGGACAGGGATCGGGCTGGTGGTTACGCTCCTGTTCCTTCCACTGCTGGACTTTAGTGGGGGGCTGCCCCCCTATCTGGTGCACATGGCCTGGGAGGAAATCACTGTAGTGTACTCCGTGTTCGCGGTAGTACTGCTCGGCGTGGCGGTGTTGACCACCCTCTTCCTGAGCCGCCAGCGCGTTTCGACACTGGTCAAGCTAGGAGATGCCTGATCGGTTCCTGAGGATGAGAGGAGTGGAAAGGATGAGTATACACAAGGGATGGGCTGTCGTTGCGGTAGCTGTAGGCGGGCTGTCACTGGCGGCTTGCGGGTCGGTAGGCGATCTGTTTGACGATGGCCTGGCCCAGGCGCAGGGCGCGCCAACCTCGACCCCCGTGCCTACTGCCGAGGTCGCGGCGCGCCCGACCTACGTTGTCCAACGCGGGACGGTCGAGGATGTCTTCACCTTTACCGGGCGCTGGCAGCCACGCGATCAGATGATGCTATCTTTCCCGGTCAGCGGGACGGTGCGCCAGGTGACCGTCAGACGTGGCGACGCGGTGAGCGCCGGCACGCTGCTGGCGGACTACGACATCAGCGACCTGGAGAACCAGTTGAGCAGCGCCCAGATCAAGCTCGAAACGGCGCTGAGCAACGTAGACACCAGTGAGGTGGGCGGCATCCAGAGCGTGGAAAATGCCCAGATCGCGCTCGCCAACGCGCGCCTGTCGCTAGAAAACACCAGAGCGGGTAGCCCCTGGACCAGCGTCGCCTCGGCGCGGCTACAGGTTGAGGCAGCTGAGCGCTCTCTGGCCGAGGCGCAGCGCAGCTACAACGAGGCGCTCAGCTATCCAGAGAACCCCGCGTCAACTGTTGACAACGCCTATCAGCAGTTGCTCAACGCTCAACAACAGCTCGAAAGCGCGCAGATCAACTACTTCTCGGCAGCGCAGAACTATAACAAATATGACTACAGCGTTCAGCAGGCGGAGAACGCGGTGCTCCAGGCTGAGCTGAACCTCCAGCGCGCCCTGGACCAAGCGGCAGCCGGGGTTAGCGACGAGAGCGTGCGCTCTGCGCAGCTTGAGATTGACCAGATCAGGAAAAAGATCGCGGACTCCTCGTTGTACGCGCCCATTGACGGGGTGATCCTGGATGTCTATATCGCTCCAGGGAACAACGTTCAAGCCTACACCACCGTGATTGTCATTGCCCTGCCCGAACCCAAAGAAGTCATCGCCAGCCTGGCCATCTCCGATGCCAACCGGCTGAGCGTTGGCATGACCGGTGCGTGCCAGGTGATGAACCAGCCGGAGACGGCGGTTGGCTGCATTGTGCGCTCAATCCCGCTCAGCAGCAAGGATGCTGACCAGACCACGCGGGTGGCTGCCTCGCTGACGGGAGTGGCAGATAACCAGCTCATCGAGGTGCGACTGCCTCTGGAAGTGCGCCAGGATGTGCTCTGGCTTCCGCCTAGCGTGCTGCGCACCTTCCAGAACCGAACCTTCGTGGTGCTGGACACGCCCGACGGTCCGCGTACGGTGGACGTGCAGCTTGGCCTGGAGACCGACGAGCGCGTGGAGATCGTCAGCGGCGTGAGCGAAGGCGATGTGGTGATCGCGCCGTAGCCTGGGAGTCCAAGGAGCGTCGTCCATGCCCCCTCAAAATGGCAGCAACAACTCTCGCGGCAGCGGCAGATCCTATATTGACTGCAAGAACGTGGTGAAAGCCTATACGGTGGGCGATCATGAGATCGTGGCGCTGCGCGGGATTGACTTCACCATGCGCCGCGGGGAGATGGTTGCCATCGTCGGGCCGAGCGGCGCAGGCAAAAGCTCGTTGCTCAATTTGCTCGGCGGGCTGGACACGCCTACGGCGGGTCAACTAAGCGTCGGCGACCTGAATCTCCTGGACCTGCAAGGGCGGGCGCTGGCGGACTACCGGCTGCGCCAGGTAGGGTTCGTGTGGCAGCAGGTGGGGCGCAACCTGCTCGCCCACCGCTCAGCGCTGCGCAATGTCACCCTGCCGATGACCCTGGCCGGCCTGGGGATGCGCGAGCGCGTGAGCCGGGCAAAGGAACTGCTGGAGGCAGTGGGCATGACAGACCATGCCCACAAGCGCCCGGCGCAGTTGTCGGGCGGCCAACAGCAGCGCACAGCCATCGCTGTCGCGCTCGCCAACCATCCCGGCCTGCTGCTGGCCGACGAGCCGACGGGCGCGTTGGACAGTGTGAGCGCGCGCCAGATGATGGAGTTGCTCGCCACCCTGCGCGAACGCTACAACCTGACGATCTTGATGGCAACTCACGACATGGAGATGGCCGCTTACGCCGATCGCATCCTGACTCTGCGCGATGGTGCTCTGGGCCAGGACCTGACCCACACGACGGCAGAAACGCTCCCCACTCTTGATGAGGAAGGACGCATCCGGCTGCCCGCTGCTGTGCGCTCGCACCTGGACGAGGCGGCGCGGATCACCGTTGAAATCCGGCCAGAGGGCGTGCTGTTGCGCCCGGAGCAGAACATCGAGGACGACACCGACGTGCTCCTCCAGGATATTCTGCCGCACAAGTACAGCAATGGCGCCGGTCGTCGCAGATGGCGGTTCTGGCGTGACGGGCGGGCAGATGTTGAGGTGCGACGATGAAGGACGAGTTGTGCGTGCGCGTGCGGGATGTCCATCGCGGGTTCGGCGATCTGCAGGTGTTGCGCGGTGTTGACCTCGACGTGCATCTGGGCGAGCTGGTAGCTCTGTTCGGGCCATCAGGGAGCGGCAAAACGACTTTGCTCAACCTGATCGGTGCGCTAGATCAACCCCAGACGGGCCAGCTAGAAGTGCTGGGCAGGGACATCGTGCACATGAGCGAGAGCCGCCGCACGAAGCTGCGCCGGACGCAAATCGGGTTCATTTTTCAGGGGTCGTTGCTGCTGCCTACCTACTCGGCTCTGGAGAACATTGACCTGGCGCTGCGCCTGCCAGGCATCGGCTTCTTTGAGCGGCGGCGGCGCGCCAGGGCTGCGCTGGCAGCGGTGGGCCTCAGTGCCTGGGCCGACCACATGCCGGAGGAGTTGAGCGGTGGCCAGCGCCAACGGATCGCCATTGCGCGCGCGATTGCCCTGCACCCGCGCCTGGTGCTGGCCGACGAGCTGACCAGCGGCATTGATACGGCGACGGTGCGGCGCGTCCTGGCCCTCTTTCGCGGTATCGCTGCTGCAGAGGAAACCACATTTCTGATCGTCAGCCACGATCCGCTGGTCGCGGAGTACGTGGACACAGTCTATGACCTGCTGCACGGCAAGATCGTCAGGCGCTCGCCTGACCGTGAGCCGGACAAGAGCGAACGGAGGGACGAGGCATGGGTAGGATAGTGGCAAAACTCGCAGCAACGCTGATCCTGGTCGCCAGCTCGGCGCTGGTGGGCGCGCTGTTCTCTTTCCACGGCTCCTCAGACGTGGGCGATACCTCGCTGGCGCGATCTGAACTGGATGTACCCGCCGCGCCGCCGACGTTCATCCGGGTGCAGAACCAGAACGTAATCCTCTCGACCCTGACGCCAGAGCCAACCCCGACGAGGACTCTGCTGCCGCCGCCGACTCTGGAGCCGCCGACCGTTACCCCCATACCTACGCTGATCCCCAGCGCGACGCCGAGACCCACGACCGAGATCAGCGTATCGCTGCCAGGCTTGCACGGCGCGGAAACCCCTACGCCGACCTCAACGCCGGGCTGCAAGCCGCGCGAAGACTGGAAACTCACCTATACCGTGCAGTTCGACGACACACTGACCGCTATCGCGGACAAGTATGGTGTGTGGGTTGACGAGTTGGCCGAAGGGAACTGCATCATCGACAAGAACGTGATCGTGGTGGGACAGGCGCTGCACGTGCCCGGCGATGCGCACCCCAGCCAACCAGAGGTAGAATGTGTGCCCTGGGAGGTGCTCACGCCTTTCAACGGCTCGGTGACCGTTCCAGCCGACGGTTCGATCACTTTCAGCTGGCGCGGCCCTGCAGCCCCCATCAACCTGATCCGCATCTACCGGCCCGACGGCACCGTGTACGAGCGCGTGATCGAGCTGCGGCAGAACGAGCGCATCAATCTGACTGAGTATCTGTCGCTTGAAGGGACATATACGTGGTATGTCTTCCCCCTAGGGCGGGACTTCCAGCAGGTTGAGTGTCTGGAGGGAGGCCCCTGGACATTCTACAAGTCGCTGTCGTCAGCGCCGACGCCGACGGTAGACCCCAGCGCCGCAGAGGGTAATCCTGGAGGGATGTGAAAACGCCCCCTTGATGGGGGCTGGCAGGCCAGACCACGCCAGGGGGTGATTTGACTTTGGAGCAGGTACATGGGTAACTGGCTCGGAACTATCTACCCGCATTCAATTCGCTGGCGGCTGCCGTTCAGCTATGCAGGCATTGCGCTGTTGGCAGCAGTGGCCCTGGGCGGCGTCCTGTTGTTCACGTTGCAGCAGCACTACAACCAGCTCGAGCGCGAGTATCTCGATGCCAGTGCGGCCTCCGTTGCTCACAGCGCGGAGCGGCTGTATCAGGATCGGGATACTCTGTCCGACGACGTGTTCCAGTCTTCGGCCAATATCTATGCCTTCCTGGTGAAGGCGCGGGTGCGCTTGCTCGATGCCGACCGGCAGATCATCGCGGATTCGGGGACTTTGTCAGATCAGGACTTGATCAGCGTGGATGTCCGCAGGCCCGGCTTTGCCGCAGAGGGAGCGAAGCCTGAGCCGGCCGGCGCGGGGTTCGAGACTTACCTGAGCATCCAGCCTGGAATGGGCGGCCTAGAGGGTCAGCCTCTGGTGGGACTTGAGGACACGCCGCCTTATCGGTTCAGATTCGCGCCCGATGCGGTTGACCGGCTACTGGCAGGGTTCATTTCAGGCGGCTCGCGCACCGACTTGAGCGTGACGCTTCCCCTGTTCGGTGCCGATAATGAGCTGCTGGGGTACCTGGAACTGTCTGAGTCTCCGGCCTTTGGCGCTGACATCATCAAGGATGTGGCCGAAAGAGCCATTGTCGCCGGCATCGTAGCGGTGCTGCTGGCGGCGCTAGCGGGGTGGGTTGCCAGCCGCCAGATCAGCCGCCCGGTTCTGGCGCTGGCCGAGACCACGCAGCAGATGGCCGAGGGCGATCTCTCGGTGCGCGTGGAGCTTAAGCGGTGTGACGAGTTTGGCCTGCTGGCGCGGACGTTCAACGCGATGGCCGAGCGCGTCGAGAACACTGTGCTCACGCTGCAACGATTTGTAGCCGACGCAGCCCATGAGATCAACACACCCATCACTGCGCTCCACACAAATCTTGAGTTGGCTGCTTCGGGCGGTCGCTTTGATGATTTCCGGGCCGACATCGCGCGCGCCCAGGTTGAGCTGGCGCGATTGGAGACATTGGCGCGCGAGTTACTGACACTCTCGCGGCTGGAAGCGCGCAGCCCGGAGCGCATCCGCGCTTCGGTTGATCTGGTCGCCCTGGCCCGCCAGGTCGTTGAGAACCATGCCTCGCGTGCAGAGCAGGGCGAGATTGCCCTGGCCCTTCACACGCCGGACGCCCCCCTCATCATCCAGGCCAACGAGAGACAGATCGCGCGCATGGTTGATAACCTGCTGGACAATGCCCTGAAGTTTACGCCCGCAGGTGGCACGGTGACTCTGGAAGTGAGGGCCTTACCCGGCGGCGTGGAGCTGAGCATCGTTGATACGGGCATTGGCATCCCGGCAGAAGACCTGCCGAAGCTGTTCGGCAGATTCCATCGCGGGCGCAACGTGGGAGCTTACCCCGGTCACGGCCTTGGCCTGGCGATCAGCCAGGCGATTGTGGAGGACCATGGGGGGCGGATCACTGTCGAAAGCGACGGCACGGGCACGCAAGTGGTGGTGCGCCTGCCCGGCGATGCTAATACGGAGAGGAGACGCGCGCTGTGACCGCCTACGGCATTCTGCTTGTCGAGGACGATCCGGGCATTGGGGGTAGCCTCAAGGCCGCGTTGGAGCGCGAGGGCTACAGCGTCCACTGGAAAAGCGAGGGAGCTGAGGGCCTTGCCTACGCCCGGGATCACGCGCCCCATCTGATCATCCTGGACATACGGCTGCCCGACGGCTCTGGCTTCGACTTCTGCCGCCAGATGCGCCAACTTGGCATTTGCCAACCGGTGATCATGCTCACAGTTCAAGCCGACGAGATGGACAAGGTGCTTGGACTGGAAATGGGAGCTGACGACTACCTGACGAAGCCTTTCAGCCTGCGCGAGCTGCTGTCAAGGATACGCGCCCACTTGCGCCGCGCGTATGGCGATCTGGCGCTGGGGGACAACGACGTGCTGTATGCCGGCGACCTGGTGATTGACCGGCGGCGCGGGAATGTGCTCCGCGACCAGCAAGTGATCAACGTGACGCCTACCGAGCTACGCCTGTTCACGTATCTGGCGCAGCACCCCAACCAGGTGCTCAGCCGGGAGCAAATCCTCGAGGCAGTGTGGGGATACGACCACTCGCCCGAAACGGAGCAAGTGGTGACGGTCAACATCTGCCGCCTGCGCGAGAAGATTGAACGAGACCCAAGCCGCCCAACGGTGGTGCTCACCGTGCCGGGTTTCGGGTATAAGTTGGTGCATGAGTATCTGCCAGGCTCCCACACGCCAGGCGGCTGACCTGGCGCGCTTCGCGGCGTTTCTCAACCAGGCGGGGGAGGGGGTTGGCCTGCAGTTGGGCGCGGCGTTAGGCGCGTTCGCGGAGTCGGTCGCTGCTTTCCCGGATGGCCCCGCACCCGATGCCCAAGCCTGGTGCAGGGTGGCGTGGGGATTGGTCGAAGCCTTTCGCAATTGGATGGTGGCTCAGGGCGATGCGGTGGGGAGCATCAACGTGCGGCTGAGCACGGTCAAGGCATATGCTAAGCTGGCCACCAAGGCGGGCGTGCTCACGGCAGAGGAGCTGGCCATGATCCGCACGGTGGCGGGTTATGCCCACAAGGAAGCGCGGCGTATGGACGAGCGGCGCGAGACCTCGCGGCGGGGCAGCAAGAAGGCCCAGCCGGAAACGCCGCAGGGTCGGCGCGACGCGCTGCTGACGTGCCTGCTGCTGGACCATGGGCTGCGCGTGGGGGAAGTGGCGCGGTTGCAGGTGTCGGACTTCGACCTGAAGGCGGGGAAGATGCGCTTCCTGCGTCCGAAGGTGGACAAGGTGCAGACGCACAAGCTGAGCGCGGACACGCTGCGCGCGCTGCACACCTGGGTGGAGAGCGGCGACGCGCCCCGGAACGGTTCCCTGCTGCGCGGCAGTCGCAAGGGTGGAGTGCTCACCAACGCCAGGATGAGCGAGCGTTCGATCACCGACCGGGTGCGAGTGCTGGGCGAGGAAGTGAGTCTCGAGGGCTTGAGCGCGCACGACTGTCGCCACTACTGGGCCACCTACTGGGCGCGGAAGGTGGATGTGCTGCGTCTGCAGGAAGCAGGTGGCTAATCGAGCCTAGCCATGCCTCGGCGTTATGTGGAAGACAGTGAGATTGCTAACGAGGGGATGGCGTAGCCCGAAACCGGGCAGGCACTCGGGCTGTTTCTTCCTCGACAATGGTTGTGTTCAAGATGGCACGTATTTCTGGTGGGGCTGGATGGGGAACGCAAGCGCGACCGTTGTGCCCTTTCCCAGCACGCTGGTCGCTGTGATGCTCCCGCCGTGCGCTTCGATCAGAGACTTGGCGATGGCCAGTCCCAGTCCGGACTCGGCCTGCTCCTGGTGCCGCGCTGTATCCACCCGGTAGAAGCGCTCGAAGATGTGGGGCAGGTGCTCAGGATCAATCCCCGGCCCGGTATCCGCAACTGCCAGGCGAATCTCCCCATCCTGCTGGCGCACCGAGAGCGCGATCTGTCCCCCTTCGGGCGTATGGCGCAATGCGTTGCTAAGCAGGTTGCTCAGCACCTGCAGGACGCGATCCGGATCGGCGTAGAGCAGCGGGACATTGGGTTCGATCTGCACGTCGAGCGTGAGGCACTGTTGGTCGGCCTGATGCCCAAAGGCGGCAGCGGCCAACGAGACCAGCTCGCCAGGGGCGATCCACTGGCGGTTGAGGCGCAGCTCACCGGCGTCGGCCAGGGAGAGCAGGCGCAGGTCTTCCACCAGGCGCTGGAGATGCTGCGCCTCGTCGTGGATGATCTTGAAGCGCTCCGGGCTGGGCTTGAGCAGACCCTCCTTCATAGAAGCCAGGTAACCCACGATAACCGAGAGCGGCGTGCGCAGCTCGTGGGCGATGTCGGCGGTCATCTGGCGGCGAAGCTGGTTCGCCCGCGCCAGGTCTGCGCTCATCTGGTTGAACGCTGCCGCGACCTGCCCCACTTCGTCGCGGCTGCGCACGGGTACCTGAGATGTAAAGTCGCCGCGCGAGAACGCGCGAATGCCTGCCGCGATCTCGCGCAGCGGGCGCGACAACGTGCGCGCAAACAGGAAGCTGAGCAGCAACGCCAGGGCGATGGCTCCCGCCGTTGCCCACCACAGCATCCGCGTGACGCGCTCCAGGTACGTCTTCTCCAGGTTGTCGTGCTCCGGCCAAGTCGCGCTGGTAATGACATAGCCAACCGTCTCCCCGTTGACTACCACCGGCTCGGCTTCTTTCAGCGCTGCTTTGGGAATCTGCTGGCCGGGTACGTAGTCCTGGCCTGGGATAATGACTGTGCCATCCTGATCCACCAGCATGAAGCGAATCGGGGCAGGGGGCCGGCTGTTTGCCTCGTCCGCAGGGGGATTGGCGGAGGCCGGCGGCAGCGGCAGCCTGCCGCGCGCCATGTGCATGTCTTCCCAGGAGCCATAGACCTCGTAGTAGGCGGCCATGTCGGCGACGAAATTGGTGCGTTCCTGCTCCACGACGAAGCTATCGAACTCAGCGGTCGTGAAGTGCTGCACCAGCACCGCCACAATGATCACGCCGGACAGCCCGGTCACGAGCAACGCCAGGCTGAGTTTCGCGCGGAGAGAGTGCACCGCTCATTCCTCCGACCTGAAGCGGTAGCCTACGCCAAACACTGTCTCGATGTAATGCGGTTTGCTGGCGTCCGGCTCGATCTTGCTGCGCAGGTTGCGGATATGCACGTCCACGGTGCGCTCTTCCCCTTCATAGGAGTCGCCTTGCAGCAGCGCCAATAGGTCGCTGCGGCTGAAGACACGTCCCGGTGCGGACATCAGCACATCTAGCAGGCGGAACTCCGAGGGAGTCAGCTTGACCTCGCGCCCGTTCACCGTCACGCGGTAGGCACTGTGGTCGAGAGCGATGTCGGCGGCGCGCACGATATCGGGCAGGCTGGACGGTTGGGCGGCCCGCCGCAGCACAGCCTGCGTCCGGGCGATAAGCTCGCGCAGACCAAATGGCTTGGTGATGTAATCGTCCGCTCCCAGGCCCAGCCCCAGCACCTTGTCATCCTCTTCCAGGCACGCGGTGAGCAGAATGATCGGAGTGTTGCTCTCCTGGCGATAGACCTGGATGAACTGGTACCCGTCCATGTGGGGCATCATAATGTCGAGCAGGATCAGATCGGGCTTCTCGTGTCGAGCCACGAACAGGGCATCGCGCCCGTTGTCTGCCGTCACCACTCTGAATCCCTGTTCGCTGAGCAGTTCTTTGAGGAAGATCTGCACGCTGAGCTTGTCGTCCACGATGAGAATTGTCTTGGCCATTGGCCGGCCCCCCGGCTGCGGCAAGGGCGCAGACCGTCACCCTGCGCCCCCTTCCCCTTTCAGATTACCACATGTGCTGCGCTGTTGCCCGACTCTCCAGGTACTGCTGGGCAGCCGTGTAACGCTCGTTGACGTGCGTGATCAACGTCGCCAGCGCCGACTCGAAAGCATCCGCAGAGGACAGATTGGTATAGCCCGGCTGCTCGCCGCCTTCGCCGACCACGTAGGGCGCGATGAGGTCGTGCAGGGCCTGGTAGATGGCGGTCATCCTGGCCGGCTCGAACGCGCCGTTGATCGTCTCCTCCACATAGCGGTCGTAGAGCGCGTGGTAGAGCGGATCGTCCATCAGGTAGCGAATGAGCGGCCAATCGCTGCTCACGCTGTCCAGGCCAAGTGCCAGCTCTCTCCCGAAGCCGTCTCTGCCCCCTATGTCGTCAGCGCCATCACCGTCACCGCCGCCCCTGTCGTCCATCAGAGCCATGTTATTGTCCCAGGGAATCCAGGTGATCAGGCCGGTGGTGGGGTCGGTGTACAGGTAGTAGTTGTGGGCCATCTGCCCATAAGTGTCCCAGTTCTGGACGACTGAGTTGACAGCCAGCCAGCGCAGGAAACCGTCTACGTCGAAGACGGCCTCCAGGCCGCTGCGCCAGGCCTCCGGATCGGTCGTGCGCGTGGTGGCGTGCAGAGCGTCGAACAGGGCCAGGATGTCGCTGTAGTCATTCGCCTTGGCGTTCGTCTCCTTGTCGAAGGACTCCTCGTTGAAGGTGCCAGCAGCAAAGGTTGCGCCGGTGCCTTCGGGCTTGTAGACGTTGCCGCTGTCGTCGGCGAACTGCGTGTGGATCACGGTGTCGTCCACGACCTCCGCCGCCGTATACAGCCCGAAGTACAGCGGGCCTTCGCCATAGTCCACGTAGACGGCGTAGAAGGCGGTCTGGGCAGCGGGAACACCTGCCTCGCGGAAGATGTCGGCGGTCACCTTTTCGCGCAGCAGCGACGAATCGCTCCAGTTGCTGGAGAAGCTGAGCTGTTTGAAGCCATAGAAGCGCTGGTTTTCGATCTCCGGGTAGTCGTCCTCGAACTCGTCGAAGTCCAGCTTGAAGGGCAGTTTGTAAGTGCCGCTACCCCAGGTGCTCATGAGGCTCGAATTGCCCTTGAAGCGGATGCCGACGCTGGTCCAGGTTTGCCCCTCGAAGGTGATGTCCACTGGCACCCAGATCGGGTTCTCGGTATTGCCCATGCCCATCATACCGCCTGCGCCCATACCACCAGGGCGCTTGCCCATCGCTGGCGGGGCGAAGCCCTCTGGCGGCTGGCCGCCGGGCGCGATCTGGCCGGGAGCAACGTCAGCAGGCCATTCGCCCATTGGCTGGCGGCCCCCGCCGTCGCGCCTCGTCCCAAACTCACCGTACAGCTCGGTCATGTTGTCCAGCATCGCCTGCCAGTTTTCGGGGGAGATGGTGATGGTGATCGAATTGACCTCATCCTGAGGAAAGACGACCGCGTAATCCGGATCGGTTGAGTTTCCGTGCGAATACTCGTCCCAGCCCGCCGGGCGCGCTATTTCCTCGTGGCTCTGGGCGCGGACGGGGCTGGCGATGAGCGAAAGACTGACGATGATCCCCATGAGAAGGGCTGGGGCTGCTGTGTGCGTTCTCATTGCTGTTGTACTCCTGATTGCTTTGTCAGCGCGGATACTTTGGGGTCTGGCGGTGATGCTAGCCGTCAAACGAGTCCTTGTCGGATGGGACGACGTGGTTGGATGCAAAGCTGACTTCTCTGGTGTCCAGCGTGCGAGAGTCGTAGTAGACGGTTAGTTCCGCCGAGTCGCGCAGGAAGTTGAGCCGTCCGATCTCCACGCGCTGGATCGGCAGCCCCGTGCGCTCCTGTAGATCGGCCAGCAGCAGGGGCCAGTTTTCGGGACGGATCATCTCGATGCGCTCGTAGATGATGGACTTGCGGCTTTCGTAGTCGAATCCCCAGCCCTGTTCGAGCAGGTAGAGCACGCCTACGGTGGCGACGTTAGCGATGGCAAATTCGGCGTAGTTGTCCTCCTGGAGTAGGATGGAGTTGAGCACCGGCAGGGCAATGATGACGAATAGATAGGTCATCTCGCGGATGGGGACGGTGATCGTGCGGTAGCGCAGCACCGTGAAGATAGCAAACAGGCCGAATCCCACGCCGACGCTGAGACCTGTGTCGCTCAACAGGCGCATCACGAAGAAGGTGACGGTGTTGAAGGCGAAGAAGGTGAACACATAGTCTTTGTCGCGCCGGTTTGGATAATAGATAAACCGCACGATCACCGTCACGATCGCCAGGTTGATGACGAACCCCAGCGCAGAGTCAACGAGCGTATCCATCAGCCCACTCCTCCTGCATCAGCCGCTCCACCAGCCTCATGCGCGTTTTGAAGTTATTGCTCTTGACGTTGTCGTAAAGTAGGCAAACGCCGGCGCAGTACTTGCTGAAGCGCGTTGGCTGGATGCCCAGCTCGCGTATTGCCCGCATGAAGCTCGAATGGGATGAGAAGTGCGCTTGCTTGACTTCCGCAATGGCGATGCCCGGCAGCGCGGCGCAAGCGTCTCCCCAAGCGAACTCCAGGTTCACGTCGAGCGTCAGACGCTCGTGATCGTCTTTGCTGGCGAGGGTCATCCGCGCGAATCTGTTCCAGAGCTTAGGCTCAAGCTGGCACGACTTGAGAGGCGTATGTGCTGTCACTAACTGGTCGGCGCGCGAGTCCATGACAGAGGCAATGGTCGGCGTTTGCAGCCGGTATTTGACTGTGTGGTTCTGGTTCGTCTTCCGCTTTACTTCCCAGAAGACCAGGTCGGACTCGACATACTCGCGGATGCGCACTTTGTAGCGGACGCGCAGCCCATTGTGATGCTGGCGGTACAGCGCGAAGTCGTGCGTGTCGAAGTAGAGGTTCTGGTAGTGATTCAGGCGCGTGCCGTTGACAGAGAGCACTCGGTACTGGCCGGCGATCATCTGCAGCGCGCGCTCAAGCTGGCTGAGGCGCATGATGTACTTGGTATCCGTGCGGTTGAGTAGCTTGACGTGCTCCAACTCGGCGAGGCTGATCGGCTCGAAGCGTGCCAGCAAAGAGTCCACCCACGCGATCGTGCGCTCATACTCGTAGGATGTGCTCACGGGTTCTCTCAGATGGGTTTCGGATGCGGTAATCATAAAGCTCTCCCCGGCTTACACAGATCCGGTCTCACGATGGCAAGCGGACAGGACCATCGTCCACCTGTGCCCAACGGTACCTGAGAGATATTCAGAAGTTGTTTAGGTTAGCTTAGAAGTAGCTCATGTCTGTCCCTGAGAAGCCAGGAGTGCAGCTTGCTGTGACGAACTACGTCAAGTCTGGGAGCGCTATTTCGGTTCGCCCGTTGGCTCGCCAGCTCCGTCCAGTCTGATGCACATCGCCGTCTTTGAAGTGTTGCAACCAATCCATGACCGGGCCGAAGAGCGACTGGGT
This sequence comes from uncultured Thermoflexus sp., assembly GCA_964396775.1. Taxonomy (GTDB): domain Bacteria; phylum Chloroflexota; class Anaerolineae; order Aggregatilineales; family Aggregatilineaceae; genus UBA2029. The sequence continues at coordinate 20,086 of CAYNHD010000021.1, forward strand.
CGCCGGTACGCGATTGGCTTTGAAGAAACCCGGCTCACGGTGCAGCGCAGTGGACCAATCCGTTCGCCCTCTGTCTCTGTGGAACGTTTCGCTACCCATGAGGACTTGCTGGCAAACGTGAGGGAGAAGCTCAAGCGGCGCGCCTGCAACGGCTATGTGCTGAACTGGTGGAGCGAAGGCTTCCCGCTGTTGGGCTGGCTGCGCGACCGTGCGTATCCCACTGAATTCCGGGCCATTGTCCCGTCCGGTATCCAGCTTGAGTTTCCGCTTTGGGATTGGTCTGGGACTGACCCATGAGCACACCACTTGATGGCTGAGCCGAAAAGGTAGCTAACTGTTCGTGGTCCGTCGGAACCTTCCCGGAACGGTTCCGGGGAAAGGCGATGGCCCCTGTCCGTTCACCAGGGGCCATCCTGTTGGAGCAGTCCGACAACGCAGCAGGGCGCTAAGCGGTGTCGCTTCTCTTCCTCTTGACCACGGTCGGAGTGACATCGAGTTTCTCCAACCGCACCAGGATGTCGTGTGGAAACTCCTGAAACCTGACGCGGAACGGCGCGTTCTCGTCGCGGCTGAGTCCGACAATCTTCCCCACAGCGCCGGCCTTGACGTACACCTGGAAGTCCGCGGTCTCCTTGTGGTTGCGGATGTCCTCTTTGAGCACGACTCGGCGGCCAACCCAGTAGCGTTCCAGACGCCACCGCAGGGAACGTTCCAGCCGGATATGATCAACAAGCCACTGAATATCGGTCTGCGGCCTGATGTATCTGTTGCGGACCTTGAAATAGATGATCACTGCAAAGGGTGCGATGGCGACCACAATCAACCACCACCAGATTGGGTATCCGGTGGCGATGACATACGCCAGATTCAGCAGACGATAAACGACAACAACGCCAACAACGACGCCCGCCGACGCTTTGCTGCTCATGCAATGTTCTCCCACCTGAAATGGGCTGCCAGTAACGGGGAAAGCATGGCACATATTATATCTCGTTTTGTATGCAAATTCATATTCAAGTTTGGCCTGTAAGAACCTTTGCGGATCAGATACATTTAATAAATAGAAATAGAAGCAGCCCACAGATTGTTCGGGAATAATGTCCGTAAAGATGAAGTGTACCCCATTGTCAAGACACGAAAATGACGTTTTTATCAGTGGATGGCACTCCTTTCTGGAAATAGATTTCAGCGGGCGAATGGTAGCTCATGCCTCCTTATCGAGAAATCAGTTAAATATTGAACGAATTGAAGTATACCCGCAACGCTC
>CAYNHD010000022.1:0-20718 GCA_964396775.1 uncultured Thermoflexus sp.
GAAGCACAAACCGGCAGCGCGCGCTGCCGGTTTTCTTTGCGGGCCAGTACCCCCGGACGGATTTGAACCGCCGACGCCAGGTTTAGGAAACCTGCGCTCTATCCTCTGAGCTACGGGGGCCTGTGTGCTGGTAGTTTACCACGCTCAGGGCGCTTTTCAAGGCTGGGCTGGGCGCACTGGTCCTTGTCCCTATCGCGCCAATCCTCGGCCAGGCGTGCGCGTGGAGAACGCAGGCGGCCCGTGACGATCACGCCACAGGCCGCGTTGGACGGACGCTATGTGCTGCTGTCTGTCAGGCGCGCAGGCCAGCCTAACGCGGCTCGACCACCATACGCAGGGCTGTGCGCTCCTGGTCTTCGATCATGACCTCCGTGAAATACGGGATCACGATCACGTCAATGTTGTCGTCGCTCAGGTACCCGCGAGCAATGGCGACAGCTTTCACGGCCTGGTTGACCGCTCCGGCCCCGATAGCCTGGACTTCGGCGCGGTTGTGCTCGCGCACGACTCCGGCGATGGCTCCGGCGACGGCGGTAGACCGCGACCGCGCCGAAACCTTGATGATGTCAACTACCCGCGCTGCCTCCATAATAGGTTCATCAGGAGCTAATTGAGAAGGATGTATTGGTTGCATCGCAGCCCCCATGTGGACTCGGCATAAACAAAAACAACCCTTGACGCTCATTGTACATGATTTCACCAGTGAATCCAATCAGGACGTGCCCAGGGGTGCGTGCAAGACCTATCAGGTAGGGGCGCTGCTCTGCTGCATCCCCGTACTCGCCCCGAGTCAAACGAGTGGCTGACAGTCTTTGCACGCACTTCGCCCAGGTGCATTCCGCTAACCTTTGCTAGAATGCTCTCACTGCATCGTACTCACCCAGCAAGGGGCATCCGCTTGAGAGAATATCGCCAGATAGCGGCCCGGCTTCACGATTTCCAGGTGCGCAACCCCGGTTCGCGCCGGATCGTGGAGAACATCGGCTGGCTCTTCGCCGATAACGTGCTGCGCCTGATCAGCGTGATGATCGTCAACGCCTGGGTGGTGCGCTACCTGGGGCCGCAGCAGTATGGCACGCTGGCCTTTGCGCTGGCTTTCGTCTCCCTGTTCACGCCGCTGGCCCTGCTGGGTCTGCCTAACCTGGTCATGCGCGACCTGGTTGAGAAGCCGCAGGACGAGAACGCCACGCTGGGCAGCGCCTTTGTGCTGATGCTCGGCGGCGCAGCGGCGGGAGCGGCCCTGGCGTCAGTGGCGGTGCTATTCCTGCGCCCGCACCAGCCGGAGGCCCAACGATTGGTCTGGGTGATCGCCTGCGGGCTGATCTTCCAGGCGTTCACCGTTATCGAGCAGTGGTTCAACGCGCAGGTGCGTGCCAGATACGTAGTCTACGCGCGCAACATGGCCCTACTGCTCGCCAGCGCGGTGCGGGTGGGGGCTATCCTGGCCGGAGCATCGCTGCTGGTCTTCGCCGCGATCACCGTGATCGAAAGCGGACTGTTCGCCCTGGGGCTGCTAGTGGTGTTCCAGCGGACGCGCGGCACGCTGGCTGCCTGGCGCGCTCACCTGGGCCGTGCCAGAAGGTTGCTGGCCGACAGTTGGCCGCTGCTGATCGAGGGCCTGGCGATCGTGGTCTACATGCGCATTGATCAGACCATGCTGGGCCAGATGATCCCCGGCGACAAAGGTGAGCGCGAGGTCGGCCTGTACGCCTCCGCCGTCAAGCTGTCCGAGATGTGGCTGTTTGTGCCAATGGCCATCCGCACCACTTTCTTCCCGACGATTGTCCGCTCCAAGAGCCTGTCGCCCGCCGAATACCGCCAGCGTATCCAGCGCCTGTTCAACCTGATGGTGTTGCTTTCCTACGGGGTGGCGATCCCCACCACTATCCTGGCACCGTTCATCATCAGATTGTTCTACGGCGGGGATTTCCGCGACGCCGCGCCAATGCTGGCGATCCTGATCTGGGCAGGCGTGTGGGTGAGTCTGGGCCAGGTGCGCAGCGCCGTCGTCCAGTCTGAGAACCGCCAGATTCTGACCCTAAGAGCCAGTATCCTGGGGGCCGTGGCGAACGTGCTGCTGAATCTGGTGCTGATTCCGCCCCTGGGGGGGATTGGCTCGGCGATTGCGACCACTGTATCGTATGGCGTGCAGGCCTATCTTAGCTCGTTCCTGTTCCCGGCGCTGGTTCCGTTGGGGAAAATGCAAACGCGCGCTTTGGTCTATCCTAATCCTTTTGAGACCAGCCATGATCACTAATGCGCTCTCTTTGAAGCGCCAACTGGTGCACCTGCGGCGGATGCTGTTTGAGCGATTGGGGAGCGACCGCTATTCCTGGCTGGCCCTCAACGCCCTGGATCACAAGCTCTTGCCTTACCTATCCTACCGAGGAGGTTTCTTCGTCGAGCTTGGAGCCAATGATGGCCTGAGCCAGAGCAACACATACTATTATGAGCGCTGGCAGGGCTGGCGGGGCATCCTGATCGAGCCGGTTCCAGAGCTATGCCAGCGGGCGGCGCGCGCACGCCCCAGGGCGCGCGTGTTCAATTGCGCCTGTGTGCCCTTTGATTACCCCCATCCTGATGTTCAAATCGCGTTTGCCGGGCTGATGTCGGTCGTTAAGGACAGTTGGGCCGATCCTGCGCAAGAGAGAAAGCATGTTACCAGAGGGCGCGAACTGGAGCGGATCACTGGCCCGCTTGAGATTCGTGTTCCGGCCCGCACCCTGACCTCTATCCTGGACGAGTGCCAGGTCAGCCGGATTGATCTGTTGTCTTTGGACGTGGAGGGCTACGAAGCCGAGGTGTTGGCCGGGTTGGATTTGGATCGCTATCAGCCTCGCTATATGCTCATTGAAGTGCGCGACCGCGCGGCAGTGGAGGCGCTGATCCTGCCGCGCTATGAACGGGTGGAGCAGATGAGCGGGCTTGATGTCCTGTATCGTCTCAGAGAGGACGTTTCTGCTGAGGCATAGTTGCAGAGGCGAGTTGTGAGCAGCGAACTTGAAGTCCCTGTCGCCTTTCTGATCTACAAGCGCCCGGACGTGACGCGCCGTGTCTTTGCGGCCATCGCCGCTGCGCGTCCCCGGCGGCTGTATGTGATCGCCGACGGGCCGCGGACTTCTGAAGAAGCGCCACGTTGCGAGGCCGCCCGCGCGATCATCGACACGGTAGATTGGGACTGCGAGGTGCATAAGGACTACTCCGATTCCAATCTGGGGTTGAAGCGGCGTGTGTCGAGTGGCATCGATTGGGTATTTACCCAGGTCGAAGAAGCGATCATCCTGGAGGATGACTGTCTGCCAGATTTTACGTTTTTCCGCTTCTGCAGTGAGCTATTGGACTATTACCGCGACGAGCCGCGCATCATGCATATCAGCGGAAACAATTTCCTGCGCGGGCGCGTGCCGATTGATACAAGTTACTATTTCTCGCGCTATCCGCACGTTTGGGGTTGGGCCACATGGCGGCGGGCCTGGCGGCAATACGATGTTGATATGATCCGATGGAAGGACCATGATCGGGAAAGATATTTGGGTGAATTCGAAAAACGTGTTGAACGAGATTTCTGGAGATTTCGATGGAGACGAGTCGCCGCCGGCAAGGAAGATACCTGGTCCTCGCAGTGGGTCTTCGCCTGTCTTGCGTCTGGTGGATACGCGATTACGCCGGCCCAAAACCTTGTGTCTAATATCGGGGCTGGATCAGATGCCACAAATACGCATCGCCGACGGTCGATACACGGCATGAACACTGAGTCGCTAGATTTTCCACTGAATCATCCTGCGCATATTGCGCGACATAAAGCAGCAGATGAAATCTCAGTTCGTGATGCCATACTTAACCCACCTTCTGGGAACACGCTGCTTGATTGGGCCCGCAGCATCGCCAAGCACATACGATGGGCAATCGGACGGTAACGGTCATGAACCTCAAGCGATGTCCAATATGCGGTGGTCCGATCAACGGGCTGTGGCCCACGCTTCGGATGTGGCGCTGCACAGATTGCGGATTACTTATGCGCAGTCCGCAGCCAACCGAGGGGGAGTTGGGCGATCTATATGATGAGAGCTGGGCGGCACCGGAAAACAATACTCGAGAGACAGGAGGGACTGACCACAGTCTGGCTGCCGAATACGTTGCGCAGCTGCTCCATTCTCTACGGTTGGGGAGCTTCTCGGACGTGAATATCCTCGATTTTGGCGCTGGAAGAGGCGCAACGGTCGCCGCTCTTTTAGCACGGGGGGCGAATGTGGTTGCCGTCGAACCATATGGTCACACATACTTGCAGCAACGTGGGGTGAACACATTTCGGCAACTGGATGATATCCCTGAAGACACGCGGTTTGATGGTGTTGTGTCAATTGATGTCCTGGAGCATTTGCCCGCTCCACAACAGACTATCACTCATCTGAGACGATATCTGTCAGATGATGGGTGGTTGTTTCTGGCGACACCGAATGCTGCGGGAATCAGTTGCAGACTGAAACGCACAAAGTGGAAAGAAGTGCGAAATCCGGGCCACCTCTTTCTGTTTTCTCCCCATAACCTTGAATCGCTGCTCTTGAGAGCAGGCTTTGTCCGTCCAAGGCGTCTGCATTGGCGTGTGCAGTACACCACACATCCCGCACGCCGTGCACTGCACATCCTGCTGCAAACTCTGGCAATCGATGGTGAATTGCGCTACTTAGCCTACAAGTCGTGAAGACCTTACTCATCCACAACTCCTACCAGCAGCCCGGTGGCGAGGATATTGTCTTCGCGCGCGAGGCGGCACTGCTGCGCGAGCACGGGCACACCGTCGTCACCTACACCCGCTCCAACGCCGAAGTGCGCGACTTCTCGCCCGCTGCTAAAGCTCTGCTTCCTCTGCGCATGATCTGGGCGCGCGACGCCGTGCGCGATCTGCGCGCGCTGATCGCGGCGGAAAAGCCGGACGTGGCGCACTTCCACAACACGCACTTCCTGATCTCCCCGGCGGCGTACACCGCCTGCCGCGCGGCGGGCGTGCCGGTGGTGCAAACGCTGCACAACTACCGTCTGAGTTGCCCGGCAGCGACCTTCTTCCGCGACGGGCGGGTGTGCGAAGATTGTCTGGGAAAGGGGATTGCCTGGCCGGGTGTGGTTCATGCTTGCTATCACAACAGCCGGGTGCTCACAGGCGCAGTCGCTGCGACTCTCGCCTTTCACCGACTGCGACGCACCTGGTCACAGGCAGTGGATGTCTACATTGCCCTGACGGAATTCGGGCGGCAGAAGTTCGTCCAGGCGGGCCTGCCCGCCCACAAAATCACCGTCAAGCCGAACTTCGTGTCTCCCGATCCGGGTTGGCGCGAACCGGCAGGTGACTATGCCATGTACATGGGGCGGCTCTCGGCGGAAAAAGGCTGTCGAGAACTGCTGCAAGCCTGGCGCGATCTGGCAGGAATTTCGCTGAAAGTGGTGGGGGCTGGCCCGCTCCGTGACGAATTGGTGGACTACGCTGGCCGGCAAAGACTGACGCAGGTCGAGTTTGTGGATTGGCTGCCCCGTGAGGCGGCGCTCGATGTGCTCGGCCAGTCGCGAGTGATGGTCCTCCCTTCGACGTGGTACGAGGGGTTGCCCATGACCATTATCGAAGCCTTCGCCTGCGGCGTGCCGGTCATCGCCTCGCGCACGGGCGCTATGGCTGAGATCGTGACCGACGGCGTGACAGGGCTGCACTTCGTCCCCGGCGACCCGGCAGACCTGGCCGCCAAAGTGCGTTGGGCGTGGGATCATCCGGCGGAGATGGCCGAGATGGGGCGCGCTGCCCGCCGCGAATACGAGCAGAAATACACCGCCGGGCGCAACTACCCCCAACTACTGCGTATCTACGAGTCCGTGCGGGGCGTCTGAGCAAGGCAGAGCGAGGCGCGGTTGGCCCGGCAATGAGTGCCCTACTCCCCCCCGAAATCCGCCCCAGGCGCATCCTCCACCAGGTGGAACTGCTGCTGGCAGGCGTCGCAGCGAATCTGCGCCGTCTGCAACACCGACCGGCTGACCAGGATCACGCGCGGCGGCGTGCACAGACAGGCCGCCATCACGCACGGATCGTGCTCCTGGGCGGCCAGGTCCAGGCCCTCCAGCACGCTGACCGACAGGATCAGGCCGACGTTGCGAGCGATGGCGACTTCCAGCGGCTTGAGGATGCACCCCCACTGCTCGACGGCGTGCTCGTCAAGCTGCCAGTGCACGCAATCGGTCGCCGGGTCGCGGGCCAGCACCAGGCCAAAGGCGCTGACCGGCTGGCGGTACCAGGGCGAGAAGCGCCCGACGCGCCCGACGGCCTCGGTCAGCATGTTGGTCAGCACCGCCGCTGATGCCTGTGCGGGCGCAGATAGGTCGGTTCCCTCGAAGAGAGCGCCCATGTCCGGCAGGTCGCCGCTCACGTCGTAGGCGCAGCAAACCGCGCGCCAGGCGTCGTTGAGGGTGTCGAAGAGATCAACAGGTACCACTGCCGGACCTCCGTGCAAGACTGGGCGGGCGGCAGAAGCGGGCGGCGCTTGCGGGCCTCTGGGTCCCCCCGGCAGGCTAGACGGGCGCGCCTGGCGGGGGGCCGGCGTGGTAAAGGTCGAGCAGTCCTTTTTCTTTCAGCAGCGGTCGCGGGTCAACCAGGTTCTTGTGCAGGGCGGCGGCCTTCTCCGGCAGGCCGAAGGCCAGCGCCATCAGTTGGGTGAAGTATAGCACGGGCATCGCGTCGTCCAGGCCCATCTGGAACTGGCGCGCGTCCAGGTTGGTATGGCACAGTGGGCAGGCGACGGCGATGGCGTCTGCGCCGGCTTCGCGGGCGTGGACGATCAGATCGCCGCTCAGCTTGAGCACGATGTCCGGGCGAGTCAGCGAATGGGCCGCCCCGCAGCAGGTGGTCTTGTACGACCAGTCCACCACCTCCGCGCCAAGCGCGGCGATCAGCGCGTCCATATCGGTCGGATTCTCTGGATGCGGCGCTTCGGTCACTTCTGGCGGGCGGGTGAGCAGGCAGCCGTAGTAACACACGACGCGCAGCCCGGCCAGCGGGCGCTGCACCCTGGCTCCTACCGCCTCAGCCCCAACGTGCTGCGTAATCGCCTCGATCAGCGTGCTGACCTGCACCGTGTCCTGGTAGCTATAACCGAGCGCCCTGTCCATCTCTGCCTTGCGCCCGGCGTCGTGGCGGATCTCGAACTGCGCGGCTTTGTGCCGGTTGAAGCAGGCGGCGCACGGCATGGTCACTTCGCGCAGGCCGCTCTGCTCGATCAGCGCCAGGTTTTCCAGCGGCAGGCGTAGCGCAGCATCGGGGTCGGCGCGGTGCGCGGCGGAGCTACCGCAGCAGACCCAGCCGCGCGGCTCGACCAGGGGCAGGTTCAGCGCCCCGCACACCGCCTGCGTGGAGACATCGTACTCGCGCGCGGTGGAGTGCAGCGAGCAGCCAGGGTAATAGCCGACGGCGGTGGGCGGGGCCGCGACGGGTTTGACCTTGTGCGGCGGGCGGACGCGCCTGGGCAGAAAGGCCAGCTTGCGCTTGCGCAACATTTTCAGGCCCAGGTCTATGTCGTCGGTGAAGTTGTGCGTGCGCAGCTTCAGTTCGGCCATCAGGCCCAGTTCGTAGGCACGGCCCCACAGCCGCACCTCGCGCAGGAACGCCTCATTGAAGATGGGCACCTCCGGCACCGGCGCGGCGATGCCCCGCGCGCGCGCCTCGCGGGTGAGGAATTCCATGATGGCGGCGATGTCCAGCGCCTGCGGGCAGCGCGTGGTGCACGTCTGGCAGGCGGCGCACAGCCAGGGCGTCTGCGCGCCGAGGGCGATGTCGTCCTGCCCCAGTTGCAGCGCGCGCATGATCTGGTTGGGCTGCCAGTCGAAGAAGTCGGCCACCGGGCAGCCGCTGGTGCACTTGACGCACTGGTAGCACAGGAAGACGTTCTGCCCAAGCTCCTCCTTGACTCTCCGGGCCAGGTCCGCGTTGAGGGACATCGGCGCGCCGCCGGGCATCTCAGTCATGGCTGGCCTCCTGTGCGCTGGGCGCGGCGACCGTCGGGCGCGGCAGCAAGCCCGCTCCCTCGACAATGGGGCGGACGGCCTCCTCCCACTCGATGGCCATGATGTGCACGCCGGCCACGCCTTCGATCTCGCGGATTTGCTGGATCAGCTCGATGCAGATGCGGATGCCTTCTTGCTTCCAGGCGTCGGCGCGCGCCTTCTTGTCCTCTTTGCTCAGTTGATCTTTGGGGATGTCCGCCCAGGGCGCGCCCGCCGCCTCCATGCGCGCGATGAACTCGTCGGGCACCCACAGGCCGGGCACGCTGTCTTTCATGTAGCGGGCCATGGCCGGGCTTTTCAGCGGGCCGACCCCGGCCAGGATGAACGCCTGCTCGTGCAGGCTGAGCGCGCGCACCTTCTCCATGAACGTTTTGAAGGCCGGGACATCGTAGATCAACTGCGTCTGGACGAAGTTCGCCCCCGCCCTGACCTTCTTGGCCAGGCGCAGCGGGCGAAAGTCAATCGGGTCGGCGAAGGGCGCCGCCGCCGCGCCGACGAAGAAGCGCGGTTCCTGCCCCTTGAACGCATCGCCACACTGGAACACCCTGGCGTCGCGCATGGCAGCGACCATCTGCACCAACTGGATCGAATCCATGTCGAACACATTCTTGGCCGAAGGATGGTTGCCAAAGCTCTGGTGATCGCCGGAGAGGCACAGCAGGTTGCGCATCCCCAGCGCGTAAGCGCCCAGCAGATCGCTCTGAATGGCCAGGCGATTACGGTCGCGGCAGGTCATCTGGATGACCGGCTCCAGCCCTTCCTGGACGACGATGGCCCCCGCGCCGATGCTCGACATGCGCACGATGGCCGTCTGGTTGTCGGTGATGTTGACCGCGTCGCAGCACCCTTTCAGCAGGGCGGCTTTCTTGCGGATCACCGCCGCGTCCGCACTCTGCGGCGGCCCCAACTCGGCGGTGACGGCGAAATGGCCGGCGCGCAGCACGCGCTCCAGGTTCGACCCCACCAGATAACCGTTGCTTTGTGGTTGGGCTGCCATGTTATTCCTCCTCGACGGCCAGGCGCAGGTCTTCGCGCACGATCTTGCGCGGGCCGCCGTCGCGCGCCGCCTTCCAGTTCTTGGGCGGCTGGATTTCCAGCAGCAAGTCGAGCTTGCCCAGGCTGCTCAGCCGGTCGTAGATGAGTTGCCAGGCGCAGGGGATGTCGGGGTTGACCTCACAGTGCCCGTCCTCCGACCCGCCGCACGGCCCGTTGAGCAGCGACTTGGAGCAGCGCGCGATGGGGCAGATGCCCCCGGTCAGGCCCAGCAGGCAGTCGCCGCAGGCCGCGCAGCGTTCCGCCCAGACGCCCTGCTCGGTCGGCAGGCCCATGAAGCTGGTGTTGAGGCCGGGCACGACCCACGCCTGGGGGAAGTGCTCGGCGATGGCCTGCACGCCGATGCCGCAGCCTAGAGACAACACGACATCGGCGGCACGCACCTGCTCGGCGATCTCGTCCAGGTATTCCCATTCGCACTGACGCTGCACCGTCACGTCGCTGACGGTCTTGGCGTTGCCGTCGAGCCTGGTAGCCATGCGCAGCGACGCCGCCACAATCGCCGCCTCGCGCGCGCCCCCGGCAAAGCAGACCGTCACGCACGTCCCGCAGCCGACGACCAGCACGTTGCGCGCCTCGCCAATCAGGGTCTTCATCTCGTCTAGGGATTTCTGCTCTGCAACGATCATGCTTCACTCTCCGCGCTCAGATTGATTGCCACTACGACGCACTTTCCCCTAGGGGCGGCGCTCTCCTGTGCCTTCCTTACCTCACCTCCTGGCCTCGCTGCACTCAGCCTTTCCCCCTCTTCATGATGGAGAGGGAAATTTTCCCGCTCGACGTGGCGCTTTCCCCCTCCCCGGCAAAGCCAGGGAGGGGGCCAGGGGGAGGGGCATTGCGCCTGCACTCTCACTTCACCGTGACGTAGGCCACGAACTGGGCCGAGGTGATGTTCGTGCCGCTGCACGTCACCTCCGCCAGCGAGCGGAAGCGGCCTGGCTCGCCGTAGGGCAGGCTCCACACGGTGATCTGCTTGCTCTCCTGCGGGCGCAGCCCGAACTCCCCGGACACAGCGGCCTGGCCAGGCAGCAAGCCTTGCTCTAGTCGATGGGCGACTTCGCTCCCGGAATACCACCACACCGTGCAGAACTCGCCGGTCGAGTCGCCTTCGTTGAAGACGGTGACTTCGGCGCGAGCCTGCCCGCCGACCGGTGCATCGCCCACCTGAAAGTCCACGATCTTGAGGACGGGCCGGGGTGCCTGCGTCGCGTCTTCCGGGTTGAGCAAGCCGCCCGGCGCGGTCAGCCACCAGACGAGCACTGCCGTGATCACTGCCGCCATAATCCCGCCCAGTCCCTTGAGGCAGGACGATCCGCGTTTGCTCTCAGCCATCGCTCGCGCCCCCTTGTCGAATTGCGGATTGCGAATTGTGAAATGCGAACTCAGCTATGCCGCTTCTCTCAGTACTTTCAAATCCGAAATTCGCAATCCGAAATCCGCAATCACCTGTCCTTGCCGCGCAGCGGACTCGGCCCTAGCGCCGCGATCTGCTCGGTCATCTGCGTCACCGCCGCGACAAACTCGCCGGCCATCGCCGCGGACAGGTTCACCATGCGGGCGCGCTCTGGCTCCAGCCCGATGGCGGCCAGCAGCTTCTGGACGTGACGCACCCGGCGTCTGGCGTTGGCATTACCCTCCAGGTAATGGCAGTCGCCAGGCAGTCAACCGGCGGCCAGCACGCCGTCCGCGCCCGCCTCAAGAGCCTGCAGGACGGCCAGCACGTCCAGCCGCCCGGTGCACGGCAGCAGCACGATCTTGACCTCCGGCGGGTACTGCATCCGCAGCCCTCCGGCCAGGTCTGCCGCTGCATAGGCGCAGTGCTCGCAGCAATAGGCGACAATGTTCAGGTCGGTGTGGCTCATCAGGTCAGCTCTCCTACCTGTGCCAGCGGGACGAAGCCCGGCGGCGGCGCGAACAGGGCGCGCACCTTCGCCGCCAACTGCGCGTCGGTGTAATGCATCAACTGGATCGCCTGGGCCGGGCACTCAGCGACGCATGATCCGCAGCCCTGGCACACCGCCGCCTCAATATGCGCCGCGCCCAGGATGCCACCCGCGCCGGTCAGGGTCGGCTCGATGCGCGGCACGTCGAAGGGGCAGATGCGCACGCAGGTCAGGCAGCCGGTGCACTTTGCCTCGTCCACCACGGCCACGCGCCCGCCCGCCGCCAGCGTCTCGCGGCTGAGCACCCGCGCGGCGCGGGCGGCAGCGGCATTGGCCTGAATCAGCGTCTCATCGAGCAGTTTGGGGTAATGGGCCATGCCCGCCATGAACACGCCGTCGGTGGCGAAGTCCACCGGGCGCAGCTTGACATGCGCCTCCAGGAAGAAACCGTCCCCGTCCAGGCTGGCCTTGAACAGCCCGGCGACCTGCTGCGCATCGTCGCGCGGCACAACGGGCATACTCAGCACCAGCAGGTCGGGGCGCAGCAGCAGGTCGCGGCGCAGGGTGGGGTCCCAGGCGCGCACGGTCAACTCGCCGTCTGCCGTCACCTGCGGGCGATGCGCGTCGTCGTAGCGGACGAAGATCACGCCCGCCGCGCGCGCCTGCGTGTACAGCCGTTCCTTGAAGCCGTAGGTGCGGATGTCGCGGTAAAGGATCACCACCTGGGCGTCCGGCTGGCGCTGCTTGAGGGCCAGCGCGTTCTTGAGGGCCACCGTGCAGCAGATGCGGCTGCAATACTGCTCCGCCGGGCCGACGCACTGGATCATGACCACCGAGGCGGGCAGATCGTCCCCCGCCGCCAGGCGCGCCTCGAACTCCTGCTGCGTGACGATGCGCGGATCGCTGCCGTAGCCGTAGTCCGGCCCGCGATATTCCTGCGCGCCCGTCGCCAGGATGGTCGCGCCGTGCTGCACGATGCTGCGACTCCCATCCGCGCTCTGAATGGTGCTGGTGAAATTGCCCCGGAAGCCGCTGGTCGCCACAACCCGACTTTCCAGATGTACGGTAATGCGCGGGTGGGCGCGCACGCGCTCGACCAGCGAGCGCAACATCTGTTGCGGATCGCTCCCGTTGCGCGGCATGAAGACATGGCGCAGGTTGCCGCCCAGCGCCGCCTCGCGCTCGATCAGGTGCACGGGGAAGCCCTGGTCGGCCAGGGCCAGCGCCGCGCTCATACCCGCTGCCCCCCCGCCGACCACCAGCCCCGCCCGCTGCACGGGCACGTCGAGCGTGTACTGTGGCTCCAGCAGCGCCGCCCGCGCGACAGCCATGCGCACCAGGTCGCGCGCCTTGATCGTAGCGACTTCCCAGTCATGGGAATGCACCCACGAACACTGGTTGCGGATATTGGCCATCTCGAATAGATACGGGTTCAGACCGGCGCTGCGCAGGCAATCCTGGAAGAGTGGCGCGTGTGTCAGCGGGGTGCAACTGGCAACGACGACGCGGTTGAGGCGGTGCTCGGCGATCTGCTCGGCGATGTGCTTGATGCTGTCCTGCGAGCAGGTGTAGAGGTTGTCCTCGGCGTGTACGACGCCGGGCAACGTCCGCGCGTACTCGGCCACGCTGGGCACGTCCAGGTAACCGCCAATATTCGACCCGCAATGGCAGACGAAAACGCCGATGCGCGGGTCTTCGCCGCTTACGTCGCGCTCCGGCGGGTACTCTGGCGTGACGGTCAGGCTGAAGCGGGCTGCGCTCAACCGCGCCGCCGCTGCCGCCGCCGCGCCGCTGGCCTCGATGACCGCTTCGGGGATGTCCTTCGGCTCGCGGAAGGGGCCAACGGCGTAAATGCCGGGGCGACTGGTCTCCAACGGGTTGAACAGCACCGTATGGCAGAAGCCGTACTCGTCCAGTTCGACCCCCAGCCGGCGGCCCAGGTCGCGCACCTGCGGGCTGATCTCCATGCCCACCGAGAGCACGGCCAGGTCGAAACGCTCCTGGTGTAGCGCCCCCTCCTCGTCCTGGTAGCGCACGATCAGATCGTGCGTGGCCGGGTCTTCATGCAGGGCGCTGAGGCGGCAGCGCGTGTAGTGCACGCCGTAGCGGTCGCGCGCCCGCTCGAAGTAGCCCCAGTAGCCCTTCGAAAAGGCGCGCATGTCCATCATGAAGACATGCACATCCAGGCCCGGCTCGTGCTCCTTGGCCATGATCGCCTCTTTGGTGGCGTACATGCAGCACACCGCCGAGCAATAGTCGTGGCTCTGGTCGCGCGAGCCGACGCACTGCAAAAAGGCGATGCGGCGCGGCGCGCGCCCATCGGACGGGCGCTGAATGTGCCCCATCGTCGGGCCGGAGGCCGAGAGCAGCCGCTCGAACTGCAGCGCGGTGATCACGTTGGGGTAGCGCCCCAGCCCGTACTCTTCCGACAGTTCGGCGCGGTAGACCTGGTAGCCGGGGGCGAGGATCACCGCTCCAACGCGCACCGTCTCGTCGCGCGCGGCCATGTCGTGATCAATGGCGTTGACCCCGCAGGCGAAGGTACAACTCATGCATTCCGAGCATACCCCGCAGGCCAGGCAACGCGCCGCCTCGCGCTGCGCGGATTCGTCGTCATAGCCGCCTTCGACCTCGGCGAAATTGTTCACGCGCTGCTCGACGGGCAGTTCGGGCATGGGCACACGCGGTTGCCGGTGTAGCTCGCCCCGTGCCACACGCTCTTCCAGCTCTTCGCGCGTCAGGCGTACCACGGGCAGTTCGGGCTTGCGCGGCGGCTCCAGGTGTTCGCCCTGTAAATAGCGCAGGATCGAGCGGGCGGCGATGTGCCCACTCTCCACCGCTTCGATGACGAACGCCGTGCCGGAGACGCTATCGCCCGCCGCGAAGACGCCCTGGCGCGTGGCGGCCAGTGTGTTGGGGTTGACGGCGATGGTCTGTCTGGCGGTCAGGCCCACACCGGCGTCATCGGGGATGAAGGCCAGGCCGGCCCGCTGCCCGACCGAAAAGATCACCGTGTCGCAGGGGAGGGTGTGCGCGGAGTCCGGCACTTTGTCCACGAGCAGCCGCCCTGTCTCGTCGAAGTGGAACGAGGCCACGCGCTGACACTCTACACCGCGCACGTGCCCCCGCTCGTCGCCCAGGATGCGCTCAAACGAGCGCCCGGCGTGAATGGTCACCCCCTCCTCTTCGGCGGCGGCCACTTCCCAGGGGTGGGCGGGCATGGACTCGCGGTCTTCCAGGCAGGCCAGGTGGACTTCGCGGCCCAGGCGGACGGCGCTGCGGGCCACGTCAATGGCCACGTTGCCGCCGCCGAGCACCAGCACGCGCTGACCTAATGGTGGGGCGTCGCCCGCCCCGTCCTGATAGCGACCCAGGCGCACGTCGCGCAGGAAATGCGTGTTGATCAGCACGCCGTCCAGGTCCGCGCCGGGGATGGGCAGGCGCACGCCCTCGTGCGCGCCAACGGCGATCAGCACCGCGTCGAAGCCCTCGGCGAACACATCATCCAGATTGTTCACCTGGTGGTTCAGGCGCAGGTCTACGCCCAGGTCCACGATGTCCTGCACTTCGCGCTCGATGATCGCCGTCGGCAGGCGATATTCGGGCACGCCCAGGCGCAACATGCCCCCCGCGACCGGCATGGCCTCGAAGACGGTGACGCCGTAGCCCGCGCGGACCAGGTCTTGCGCGGCGGTCAGGCCGCACGGCCCCGCGCCGATGATGGCCACGCGCTGGTCGTACAGGCGCGGCGCGGGTTCGACCGGCGGGCGCGGCGCGGCATAAACCTTGTCGGTGACGAAGCGTTTGAGGGCGCGGATGTTGATCGGCTCGTCGAGCAGGCCGCGGTTGCAGGCCGTCTCGCAGCGATGGTTACAGATGCGCCCGCAGATGCCAGGGAAGGGGTTGTCCAGCTTGATCACGCGCAGCGCGTCGTCCCAGCGCCCTTCGCGGATGAGGGCGATGTAGCCCTGGGCGCGCTGCCCGGCGGGGCAGGCGTCGCGGCAGGGGGAGATGCCCTTCTTCTCAATGGCGTAGGCGTTGGGGACGGCCTGCGGGTAGAGCTTGTAGGCGGCGCGACGCACCGATAGCCCTTCGTTGAAGCGGTCGGGCACGATCACCGGGCAGACTGTGGCGCAGTCACCGCAGCCGATGCATTTGGCCGGGTCAATGTAGCGCGGGTGACGGCGCAGGCGCACGGTGAAATCGCCCGCCTGCCCCTGCACGTCCAGCACTTCGGTATCGGTGAGGAGGGCGATGTTGGGATGCCGTCCCACCTCTACCAGGCGCGGAGAGATGGTGCACATGGCGCAGTCGTTGGTGGGGAAAGTCTTGTCGAGCTGGGCCATCTTGCCGCCGATGGCCGACTGCGCCTCGACCAGGTAGACCTTGAACCCCCCCTCGGCGAGATCGAGCGAGGCTTGCATCCCCGCGATGCCGCCGCCGACGACCATCACCGCGCCAATGGGCGGGCTTTGAGAGTGGGTGCTGCCGGGGTCGCTCATAGCGTCGCCCCTCACTCAGAGACCGCTTGAGAACCTCACCCCCCCGGCCCCCTCTCCGTAAACGGAGAGGGGGAGTCGGTTTGCGGTTAAGTCCCCTCTCCGCGTGTGAGGGGACTTAGGGGTGAGGTCAACCCGCCGATCAGGATTTCTCAAATGGCCTCTCAGACTAGCGGACGAGGAATCTTATAGGCTAACGGTCTCCTTGAGCGGGACGGGGACGCCTGCCGCGCCACCCCGTCTCCTCATCGGTGTCCGGCTCTGGCGTCTCCGGCGGGACGCCCTCCGGCTCCTTTGGCTTCAGCGGGTTAGGCCCCAGCTTGCGGATGCGCTCGGTCATCGTCTGCGCGGCAATGGCGAAGGCGTGCGCCTGGCTGCCGGACATGAAGAACATCTCCAGGCGCTCGCCTCCTAGACCGATCTCGTCGAGGATGCGCTTGGCGCGCTGCAAGCGCGCGCGCCCGCGCTCGTTGCCGCGCACATGGTGGCAGTTGCCGATGGGACAGGCGACCAGGTACACGCCGTCCGCCCCCTGCTCGAACGCTTCCAGCAGGTAGCGGATGTCCGTCTTGCCCGTGCACGGCAGGCGCAGGAACTTAACATTGGCCGGGTACTGGATAGCCAGCGCGCCCGCCGTGTCCGCAGCCATGTAGCCGCAGTAGATGCAGTAGAAGGCGGTGATCTCCGGCTCAAAGGGCGCTGCTGCCTGCGGGATGCTCATCGCGTTTGCTGGTTACCTCCGCCTGTCTAACCTCACCCCCCGGCCCCCTCTCCGTTTACGGAGAGGGGGAAACACTCTACTGAGTCCGGGCCGGATCGATCTCGCGCTGAAGCGTCGCCGCCAGGTCGCCCGCCCAGGCGCGAATGGCGTCCCAATCGCGGTGATCGCCGCGCGGGAAAATGTGCACCAGGACGGCCAGCCGCATGAGCAGCGTGTTGGGCGTCAGCGGCACTTTGCTGAAATCCAGCGCGCCGGCGAAGAACCCTTCGCTCACCGGCCTGACCAACGTGCGCACCGGATCGAGCCACGACCTCACGCCCGCGCGGTATTGGTCGGCGCGCGGCATGGCCAGGGTGATGCACACCAGAAACGCGGCAAAGGGCTTGCGGGCCAGCGCCGCCTGGTGAGTCTTCACCCACTGCATGGCCTCCGGCAACCACTTGCTCCCGCGAATGGCGCTGCCAGCCACCACCGCCGCGTAGGGCGTGAGGTCGTGCACGTCCTTCATGGGACGCACCTCCACCTCCAGGCCGCTTGCGGCCAGGGTCTGGCCGATGGCTTCGGCCACGCCCGCCGTCGAACCGGCCCGGCTGGCATAGGTCACCAGGACTTTACTGCTCACGCTTGCCACCTATCCATGAATTGCTGGGCGCAGCAGAGTGTCACCCGACGTAGGGTTATGCTACGGAATCCGGCCATAGGGTTTTACCACCTGTCGGTGACGACAGCCGGAACTGCCCATCCACCTCGTCTCGGGGCGTGGCGACACGGGCGCTCATGTTCGCGTCAGACCCGCTGGGCAGCGCCGGGGACGACTGACGCTGGCTCGTCAGGCACCCGCTGGACGGTTCCCGTCCCGTGTCGGGTTGGTATAACCCTACGGCGTGTCTTGTTGGTATAACCCTACAGCGGGTGACACAGAGCAGCGCCCCTACGCGGGCGAAATGCGGATAGCGCCGGCGTTTCGATCATCGGGTCTGTCTCTCACCTCCAGGCCCCCGCTCTCACGCCGGGGCTGGCAGCCAGCTTCCCAGCCCGCCAATGGCGCGCAGCATCACCTGCTCGTCGGTGTAGTTGACCAGTTGGATGGCGCTGGCCGGGCACTCGCCGGTGCACGTGCCGCAGCCCTGGCACTGCGCCGGGTCAATGTAGGCCGCGCCGCCCAGCCCGCCCACGCCCGTCCGCCCTTCCTGCTGGATGACCTGCGGGATGGCGAAGGGGCAGGTGCGCGTGCAGGTCAGGCAGCCCACGCACCTGGACGGGTCCACCTGGGCGACGATGCCGCCCAGGTGCAGCGCCCCCTGCGCCAGTACAGTCAGGGCGCGGGCGGCGGCGGCCAGCGCATGGCTGATGCTCTCCTCCAGGAACTTGGGATAGTGCGCCATCCCCGCCAGGAAGATGCCCTCGCGCATGAAGTCCATCGGGCGCAGCTTCATCTGCGCTTCCTCGAAGAAGCCCTCGCTGGAGAGCGGCACGCGCAACATGCGGGCCAGGGCCGCCGTGCCCTCGCCCGGCGCGATGGACATACTCATCGTCACCAGGTCGGCGGGCAGCGTCAGGCGGCGGTTGAGGGCCAGGTCGCGCACTCCGACGCGCAGCCGCCCCTCGGCGATCTGCACATCGGGCGGGTCGGCGTCGCTGTAGCGCAGGAAGACGATGCCGTGCGCACGCGCCTCGGTGTAGTATTCCTCGCGGAAGCCATAGGTGACGATGTTCTTGTAGAGCACCGTCACCCGGCAGGCCGGGTTGAACAGCTTGAGGCGGATGGCATTCTTGATCGTGTTGGTGCAACACACGCGCGAGCAGTATTCGGGCGTCCCCGGCGGGCGGACACACTGGATCATGACCACATCGCGCAGGGCGGCGATCTCTTCGGGCCGGTAGATGATCTTCTCTTCCAGCTCGCGCTGGGTGATCACGCCCGACAGTTCCAGCAGGGGGTGCTCGTGCGTTTCGCGCGCGCCGGTGGCGACGATGGTCACGCCGTGCTCAATCTCTAGCTCCTCCGCATCGCCGTTGGCACGGCTGGCGCGCAACACAGCGTGGAAATGGCCGACATGCCCCCAGTGCCGGGTGACCTCGGTGCGCGTGTAGGCGGTGATGCGCGTATGGGCGCGCACGCGGTTAACCAGGTCGCGCAGCAGGCGCTGCGGGTTGTAGCCCTCGGCCACGTAGTACAGGTTGAGCAGGTTGCCGCCCAGCGCCTCCGTCCGCTCGACCAGATGGACGTGGTAGCCGCTGTCGGCGATGGCCAGCGCCGCCGTCATGCCGGCCACGCCCCCGCCGATGACCAGCGCGCTGGGCAGGCAGGGGTGCCGGTCTTTGTGCACCGCCTGCGCCGCGCAGACGCGCCCGACTGCCACGCGCGTTAGCTCCTGGGCCTTGCGGTTGGCCAGGTGCGGCTGCTGCTGGTGGACGCGGCTACACTGATCGCGCAGATTGACCAGTTCCAACAGGTAAGGGTTCAGCCCGGCCTGGCGCACCAACCGCTGGAACAGCGCGTCGTGGGTGCGGTTGCTGCACCCGGCGATGACCACGCGGTTAAGCTGCCCCTCCTCGATGGCCGCCCGGATGCGGGCCAGCCCTTCGGGGAAGCAGGCGAAGGGGATCGTTTCGGCGACGACGACGCATGGCCAACGCGCTGCCACTTGCGTCAGTTCGGGCAGATCGATCACCTCGCCAATGGTGTTGCCGCAGGCGCAGGCGAAGACACCGGCGCGCGGCGCCTCATTACTCACATCGCGCTCCGGCGGCAGGTTGTTGGCTGCCAGGAACGGCCATTCGCGGCTGGTGGGGTGCGCGTTCAACTGGGCGTTGAGCAGACGCATGGCTTCCGCCGCCGCGCCGCTGGCGTCAAGGATCGTCTCGGCGATCTCTTTGGGCGAGGAAAACGCCCCGCAGACGAACACGCCAGGCCGCGACGTTTGCAGCGGCGTGAACTTGTCCGTCTGGCAGAAGCCGTATTCGTTTAGCTCAATGTCGAGCAGTTCCGCCAGCCGACCGGCGGTGTCGGGGGGCTGGAGGCCAGTAGCCAGCACGACCGCCTCGAAACGCTCCTCGTGGCGCGTCCCGTCCGGATCGGCGTAGTGCAGGATCAGGTCGTGCGTGGCCGGGTCCTGGTGGATGGCCGAGACGCGGCAGCGGATGTAGCGGATGCCGTAGCGTTCGCGCGCGGTGGCGAAGTAGCGGCTGTATTCCTTGTTGAAGGCGCGCTCGTCCATGATGAAGATGCTGCACTCGACCTGGCCGGCCAGCCGTTGCTTGGCGAGCATGGCCTCTTTGGTGGCGTACATGCAGCAGATGGACGAGCAGAAGGTGTTCTTCTGGTCGCGTGAGCCGATGCATTGCAGCCAGGCGATGGAGCGCGGGCGCTGCCCGTCCGACGGGCGCACGATCACGCCTTCAGTGGGGCCGGAGCGGCTGGCCAGCCGCTCGTACTGCATGGCGTGGAGCACATTGGGGTAGCGCCCGTAGCCCAGTTCTTCTAGCTCGCTGGGGTCGTACACCTGGAAGCCCAGCGCCAGGATGATCGCCCCGACCTCGATGTTGCGCAGGCGGGGCGGCTCGTCGAGATGGATGGCGTCCGCCGGGCAGGCTTCGGCGCACTTGCCACAGTCGTCGCAGTACGGCCCCCGGTCAATGACGTAGGCATCGGGGGCGGCGCGCGCCGCGACCTTGTAGATCGCCTTGCGGCGGGTCATGTTCTGCTGGTAGCTGTCCGGCAATTCGACGGGGCAAACCTCGGCGCAGTCGCCGCAGTTGATGCAGCGCGCCGCGTCCACATAGCGCGGCTCCTGGCGCAGCGACACAGTGAAGTCGCCGGCCTGGCCCTCGATGTCAATGATGCGCGTGTTGGTCAGAACGTCAATGTTGGGGTGCTGGTTGTGTTCCAGGTAGGCGGGTGAGATGGAAGGGCGCGTGCAGCCGTAGCCGTGATCGGGCGTGCCCCGGCAAAGCACGCAGTCGTGCTGCGGGAACATGTAGCCCAGTTGGGCCACCCGTCCGCCCAGGCAGGGAGTCTGCTCTACCAGGTGGACTTTCAGACCGGCGTCCGCCAGGTCGAGCGCAGCCCGCATCCCGCCGATTCCCCCGCCGACGACCATCACGGCACCGAGGGGGGAGCCACGCGCGTAACTCTCGCGGGAGATGACCATCGCCTATCCTTGTAAGTCTGAGCCAAAGCGCCGGCACGGACTAGGGGTTAAGGTTCGCGAGCGATGGCTGTGCTATGCGCACCTATCGTTATTGTATTATAGAAGGCTTCGCGGCGCGCGCTGGGCTTTGGTGACAAGTTCAGCCACTTTTGATGATATTGCTCACCGGAATCTACAGGGGACGCTCACCCTGCCCATAATGGCCGTGGCTCTTCATCAGGGGGTCTACGAACCGGTGTTACCCATCTGTCCGGTCTATACACTCGGCTGGGGGAAGGGGAGAACCGCCTGCCAGATCGCCCCCCTCTAGACGTGCTGTGCACTTTCAACCCCTATCCCCCAGCCCCTTTCCCCGCAAGCAGGGAAAGGGG
>CAYNHD010000023.1:0-20482 GCA_964396775.1 uncultured Thermoflexus sp.
GCCCATAGACCAGGGCGAAGAGCAGCGAAAGCACATAGGCCGCCGCCATGCGCCCCACCGAGCGGATGGCGTAGTAGGGCAGGACTTCGGGCTGGAGCGAGATAGATGGGCCGGCGACAGCCGCCGGCGCGCCAAACGACAGACGCACCCCCGTGTAGATGAGCACGACGACGATGGCAATCACCACCACGTCGGCCCAGCCGAAGGTGCGCTGAGCAGGCTGCTGAATCTTGAAAATGCCGGTGAAGATGTTCATAACGGCCTTCTAGAGCGTCGCATTGCTCAAGGGAGCTATGTGGCGCTCCCTTTCCGGGGAGCGCGCCCATTGTACACGACAAGGGGATGACGGACAAGCAGCACGGAGCGCGGCGGGCGTGCAACAGGCAGTAGGAGCGTCGCTCTGCTACGCCCGTAGGGGCGTATGGCGATACGCCCCCGCCAGATTTCCGAAGTTTTGGGAACTTCGGAAGTCTATTCCGGGGCCAGCCGGTCGAGATTCCCCACTCTAGGCCCGCGCGGACTCAGCCACATAGGGGATGGTCTGCGGGCCTTCCGGCAGCACGCAGATGCGCGCCCCCTGCCCGTAGATGTCGCGCAGCGCCGCGATTGTCTCGGCGATGTCGTGGCACGGGATCAGCAGGGCCTCGCGCGTGGCCTCGTCGTCGAAGTAGTCCGAATACAGGTACACATCCGCCTTCAACTGGATGCGCGCCTGAATCTGCGCCGCCCACTGATCCTGGCGCGTCTCCGGCGCGTTCATCACCGCATCGTATAGCTCCTGCGGCGAGCGCGCCGCGCGCAGCATCTCGCCGAACAGCCCGTGATCCGGGATGCCTTCGCTGCACTCGGCGGCCATGATGATCGCCCCGCCGGGCCGCACGATCTGCTCGGCGGCGCTTATGCCCTTGCCGCACTGGTAGAGGTTCATGTCCAGCGGGTAGCCGGAATTGGTGGTGATCACAATGTCGAACGGCTCCGGCACGGGGGCCATCGCCGTCTGGCGGGCGAAAGCGATGCCCGCGTCGTGCGCCGTCACCAGATCGCCGGCGAAGACGTTGGTGATCTGCTTGGCGCGGTTGAGCGTCACGTTGAGCAGGAACGCCGGCTCCGTGCGCAGCGCCACTTCGCGCGCCTCCTCGAAGATGGGGTTGCCCGCCGTCACGCCCCACGTGGCGCGCGGATTGCCGATCATGCCCGCGTCGTGGTTGCCCAGCACGGTCACCTGCCCGGCCATGCCCGGCATCACCGCCTTGCCCCCGCCCGAAAAGCCCGCGAAGAAGTGCGGCTCGATGAAGCCGGTCAGGATTTTCACGTCGGCTTCCAGGTAGGCGCGGTTGATCCAGATCGGGTGGCCGTTGCTGCTCTCGCCCAGATAGACCTGCGTGGAGGGGTCGAAGCAGTTGTTCTGCTCGATGCGGTAGCGCCGGGCGATCTCCGCGCCGAGCATCTGCTCCAGTTCGGGGGGCGTGTTGGGGCGGTGCGTGCCCAGGGCGTTGCACAGCACGATGTTTTCGGCGGGCACGCGGGCCAGCGCGTCGAGCACGGCGGGCAGCAGCAGGTGATTGGGCGTGGGACGGGTGATGTCGCTGAAGACAATGGCCACCGTGTCATCCGGCTGCACCAGGTCGCGCAGCGGCGGAGAAGCGATCGGGCGCTCCAGGGCACGGCGCAGCGCGCCCACCGGATCGGGCAGCGGCGAGATGGGGCGCGGGCTGACGACGGTGATGTTCGCATCGTCGGGCAGGGTGACGGACAGGCCGGTCTTGCCGTAATCGAGATGGACGTCCACGACGTTTCCCTTTCTGGTGTATCTGCCCTTGAAATTCGCCTGGGTAGGGGCGCTGCTCTGCTACGCCCAGCAATTCACAGGTAGCCCCTTAGCGTGTCGCCCCAGACCAGCGCGCCAGCGGCAGCCCTGTCTCGCGCTCGATGGCCAGCAGGCGGTTGTATTTCGCCAGCCGGTCGGACTGAGTGATCGATCCTATTTTAATATGATCGCCGCCCCAGCCCACCGCCAGATCGGCCAGCCAGTTGTCTTCAGTCTCGCCGCTGCGCGCGCTGACCACCACGCGCCAGCCCGCCGCGCGGGCGCGCTGGCAGGCGTCAGCGGCCTCAGTCAGCGTGCCCACCTGGTTCACTTTGAGCAGCAGCGCGTTCGCCGCCCCGCTGGCAATCGCACGGTCAATGCGCGCCGGATTGGTGCACAGAAAATCATCGCCCATGACCATAATCCGCCCGCCCGCCTGGTCGCAGAGCGCCGCCCAGCCGTCCCAGTCCTCTTCGGCCAGCCCGTCCTCCAGGCTGACAATCGGGTAGCGTTCGAGCCACTCCAGCAACCGCGCGACCAGCCCGGCGCGGTCCAGCCGCTCGCCCTCCAGGTCATACAGCCCGTCGCGAGCGAAGTGACTGGCGGCGACATCCAGCGTGAGCACGACATCCGCGCCGGGCCGCAGCCCTGCCGCCTCGATGGCGCGCACTGCCGCCGCGATCATGGCCTCCGTCCGCCCGAAGGCAGGGGCCAGCCCGCCCTCGTCCGCCGTCAGCGTGCGCATCCCGTACTCGCGGAAGCTCAGATCGGCGGCTGCCTGGAACACCGCGTAGGTCATCGCCAGGGCCTCGTCCATCGTCGCGGCGGAGACGGGCATCACCTGCACGTCCTGCGCGGCGACCTGCGCCCCCGCGTGCTTGCCGCCGCTGAACAGGTTGATCATGGGCAGCGGCAGCGCGACGAGTGGCCTGCCGCACATCTCGGCAAAATGCGCGTAGAGGGGGACGCCGCGCTCCGCCGCCGCCGCCCGCGCAAAGGCCAGCGACACGGCCAGGATCGCGTTCGCGCCCAGGCGGGACTTGTTCGGCGTGCCGTCCAGGGCGATCATCGCCTCGTCCAACGCACGCTGCGTCGCGAATCCGCGCCCGGCCAGCGCGTCCTGCAGCGCCCCTTCGACATGGCTCACCGCCCGGCGGCAGCCCAGGCCCCCATAGCGGCGCGGATCGCCATCGCGCAGTTCCAGGGCCTCGGCGCTGCCCGTTGACGCGCCGGAGGGCACCGAGATGGTCGCCTCTGCCCCGCTGTGCAGGCGGCAGGTCGCCTGGACAGTGGGTCGGCCCCGGCTGTCCAGGATTTCCAGTGCGGTCAGGCGTTCGATGATTGGCATAGAAGCAACGTTCCTCAGGACTGGGTAGTAGGAAGTCAGGAGTTGGCAGCCGGGGAGAGGGGCTGCTCAGATCGCTCGATCTCCTCGACGAACCAGCGCACCAGCGCGGGCATGGCGTCCGGCGGGGATTGCATCAGGCGTGTCACAGCATCGCGCTGGCGACGGCGCTCGTCGTCGCGCAGATACTCCAACTGCGAGCGCCCGGCGACGCGCGCCAGCAGGCAGCCCAGCGTGTGGCGCACGGCGCGCGGCTCCAAGGCCTCCGCCCAGGGCAGATCGCCCAGTTCGCGCCGGTAGGTCGCCCAGTAGTCTTCGGCAGCGGCGGCGAAAGCGGCCCGCAGCGAGACGACGTGATGAGCCTTGCTCAGCAGGTGCGCCAGCGAGAAGCCCAGGTCGAAGGCCGGATCGCCGAAATGAATCACCTCGTGATCGAGCAGCACCAGCCGGTCCTGATAGAGGAGGATGTTCTTGGGGCTGTAGTCGCCATGCACCAGCGTAAGATGCGTGGCGCGTGTCTCGGCGACCAGCGCGCTCAGAAACGTCGCCGCCGCCGGTACCTGCCCCGCCGTGTACTCGTAGTACGGCTCCAGACGCAGCGACTCGAAGAACGAGCGGTCGGCGAAAGCCGGAGCGACCTCGGCCCGGCGCTCGTAGGCTTTGCGGTGAACGGTCGCCAGTAGCCGCGCGAATTGGCGGACATGATCCGGATTAAGCTGCCCGGCCAGCAACACCTGCTTCCAGTTGGCGTGCGGTTGAGGCACCGCCTGCATCGCCAGCAGGTGGCGCTGGTGATCCTCGAAGACGAAGCCGGGGAGGGTGCCGGGCGGGGCGAGCGCCGTCAGCCAGCGCAGCCCGGCGGCCTCGCGGTGAATGCGCTGCGGGCTGCTGAACCAGTCTACGGGCACGCGCAGCTTGTCCAACGCCTGCTTGATCACCCAGGCTTCGCCGCTAGCGCGGGTGACAAGCACCGTCCGGTTGGAGACGCCCCCCGCCAACGAACGTATCTGGGGGACTTCGCCGGGCGCGATGTGGCCTTCCTGCTGCAAATACGCCAACAGAGCCTGCGGCTGCTCGATGTCAAGCGAACATTGAGGATCGGGGTGAACCATGCGCGCGCTCGCAGGCCGTGTGAAAGGGGCGCATCCCATGTCCAGGGCAAAAGATCACCGCTGAGGCGCAGAGAGCGCAGAGAAAGAAGAGCGCATCGAAAGGGTCTTAGAGCGTGTTATGAACTCCGCACGCTCGGCGTTGCGTGCAGGGCACGGCGCATGGGTAGCGCCCTGACCCCACCCCGTAGCCCCTCCCCGCTGGCGGGGAGGGACAGTTTTCTCCCCTTTCCCCGCAAGCGGGGAAAGGGGCCGGGGGATAGGGGTTGAAAAGTGCATAACACGCTCTAGCTCTTCTCCGTGTCCTCTGCGTCTCCGCGGTTCGAGCATTTCGCCCCTATCGTGACCTGCGCCCAATTTGCGGTGATCCAGGTGACAAAATGCCAGAAACGTACTAAAATGACTCGTATAGACTTTCAAGTTTGTTTCCAATCTATATCAATTCGAAAACCATGTCAACCATTCACGAACGCCACAAGGCCATTGTCGAGCTGCTCAAACAGGGAGGGGGACGCCTGTCGGTCAACGCGCTCAGCGAGCGCCTGGGCGTCAGCTCGGTGACCATCCGCCAGGACTTGCGGACCCTGGCCGAGGATCGAGTCGTAGACCGCGTTTATGGCGGGGCCGTGCTGCGCGCGTCTGGCCTTCCCCTGTCCGAGCTATCCTTTGAGGTGCGCGCCAGGGAAGCCACGCGCCAGAAAGACGCGATCGGTCGCCATGCCGCTGCACTGGTCAAGCCCGGCTACGGCATCGCCCTCGACGGCAGCACGACCGCCTGTGCTCTCGTCCCCTACCTCAAGCAGATCGCCAACCTGACCATCGTCACCAACAGCCTGATCATCGCCCAGCAGTTCCGCGACACCCCACGCCACACCGTCCTCATGACTTCCGGGCGGCTGCGCGGGGAGTCGGCGACCATTGTGGGGACCCTGAACGGCCTTCCCCCGATCAATCTCAATTTGGGGTTCTTCGGAGCGTGGGGAGTCTCGCTCATCGCGGGAATCACCGACGTGAATCCCGAAGAGGTCAAGATGCGCCAGATGATGATCGAGCACTGCCTGGAGACAATCATTGTTGTGGACGGGCGTAAATGGGGAGAGGTGGCACCGTATACCTACGCATCGCTCGACCAGGTGAACCGCATCATCACCGACGACTCCGCCCCGCCGCACCTGGTGAGCGAGCTGTGCAACCGGTGGGTGACAGTAGACGTGGTGCCTGTTGACCGCCACTGAGGCGAAGAAGAAGCCCGTTGGTACGGGACTTTTTCAGATTTTAATAGCTAATATTATTGTTATTGATCGCCTTAAAACAGATTGACTCAGGCGATGCCTTGTCCTATACTCTCTTTCAGATCAAAAGTTTCAAAAGCTGATAGCTTTCACATAAGAGGTTTTGCGCGCGTATACGCCTGGAAACTCGCAGGTGAAATGCTGTTCTAGGGTGGCATGATGGCTGAAAAGTACGTTATTGCCGCAGACCTTGGCGCTGAGTCGGGCCGCGTGATGCGCGTCGGCTTCGACGGAGGGCGCCTCCATCTCGAAAACATCCATCAGTTCCCCAACACGCCGGTCGAGGTGCGCGGCACCATCTACTGGGACATTCTTCGCCTGTGGCACGAAGTGCGGGGCGGCATCGACTCGTTTGCCCAGGGAGCCGCCAGCATCGGCATTGACACCTGGGGCGTGGACTTCGCCCTGCTCGACCGCGACGGCAACCTGCTGGCCAACCCCGTCCATTACCGCGACGGGCGCACGGTGGGCATGACCGAATGGGTGACAGAGCGCGTGCCGCTGCGCGAAATCTACGAGCGGACGGGCATCCAGTATCTGTCGGTCAACACGCTCTTTCAACTCGCCAGCCTGGTCCAGGCCAACAGCCCGGTGCTGGAGCACGCCAGCCGGCTCCTCACCCTGCCCGACCTGTTCAACTACTGGCTGAGCGGGACGGCAGTGGGCGAGTTCACCATGGCCACCACCACGCAGTGCTACAACCCGCGCACCTGCGACTGGGATCGGGCCACGCTGGGCGCGCTTGGCGTGCCGCTGCGCATCCTGCCCGAAGTCGTGCAGCCGGGCACCCGCCTGGGTGCGTATCAGGGCATCCCAGTCATCGCCCCGGCCTGCCACGACACGAACAGCGCCGTCGTCGCCGTCCCGGCCACGTCCGAGGACTTCGCCTACCTCAGCAGTGGCACGTGGAGCCTGCTCGGCGTCGAGGTGACCGAGCCGATCATCACCGACGCCGCCTTCGCCGCCAACTTCACCAACGAGGGCGGTGCCTACGGGACGTTCTGCTTCCTCAGGAACGTCATGGGGCTGTGGCTGGCCCAGGAATGCCGCCGCACCTGGCGGAGCCAGGGGACGCAGTATACCTGGGACGAGTTGGTTGCGCTCGCCCAGCAGGCCCCATCTTTCCGCAGCCTGGTAGACCCCGACGATCCGCTGTTCCTACCCATCGGCGACATGCCCTCGCGCCTCCGCGAGTTCTGCCAGCGCACCGGCCAGCCAGCCCCGGAGACGGTCGGCCAGTTCATGCGTGCCGTCTATGAGAGCCTGGCGCTCAAGTACCGCCTGGTGTTCGACACGCTGCAAGAACTGACTGGGCGCACCATCAGCCGCCTGCACATCGTTGGCGGCGGGTCGAAGAACCGGCTGCTGTGCCAGATGACCGCCGACGCCCTGGGCGTGCCCGTCTACGGAGGCCCGGTCGAGGCGACGGCGCTGGGCAATGCCATCGTGCAGCTTATCGCGTTGGGCGAGCTATCCGGCGTGCAGCAGGGCCGCGAGCTGCTCAGCCGCTCGGCAGACGTGATCGAGTACCTGCCCCGCGATACTGCGGCGTGGGAGCAGGTGTTGCCGCGCTTTGCGGCGTTAGTCTCGTGAGAGATGGGCCATCCATAGAGTGCTGATATGCAGACACTTCTCGAACTTCACCACATCTCCAAAGCGTTTCCAGGCGTCAAAGCCCTCGATGATGTCCAGTTCGACGTGCGGGCCGGGGAAGTACACGCCCTGCTTGGCGAGAATGGCGCTGGCAAGTCCACGCTGATCAAGATCGTCTCTGGCGTGTACAAGCCCAACGAGGGTGAGATGCGGCTGGATGGCGCGCCGATCCAGTTCAACAGCCCGCGCGAGGCCCAGGAAAAAGGCATCGCCACCATCTACCAGGAACTCAGCCTCTTTCCAGAACTGACGGTCGCCGAGAACATCTTCCTGGGGCACACGCCATCGCGCCAGGTGGGGCCGTTCCGGCGTATAGACTGGCGAGCGATGAGGGCCGAAGCCGAACGCTTGCTCGCCTCGCTCAACATCCACGACCTGGACGTAAATCGGAACGTTGGCTCGCTGAGCGTGGGCAACCGGCAACGTGTCGAGATCGTCAAGGCGCTGTCGTACAACGCGCGCATCCTGATCATGGACGAGCCAACCGCCGCGCTCACCGAAGCCGATGTGGAGCAGCTGTTCGAGATCGTGCGGCTGCTGCGCGAGCGCGGCGTGGGCATCATCTACATCAGTCACCGGCTCAATGAGGTGTTTGAGCTGGCCGACCGCGTGACCGTGCTGCGTGATGGCAAATACATCGGCACCAAAGCGGTCAGCGAGACCAACGAAGACGACCTGATCAGCATGATGGTGCAGCGCAGCATTGACAACCTGTTCCCCAAGATGGAGGGGCCGATTGGCGAGCCGGTGTTGCAGGTGCACCATCTGCACCGTCCGCCCCTGACGCGCGACGTGTCCTTTGAAGTGCGCGCCGGCGAGATCGTGGGGCTGGCCGGGCTGGTGGGGTCGGGGCGCAGCGAGCTGGCCCAGGTGATTTTCGGGCTGATGCCAGCCCATTCGGGCGAAATTCTGCTCAACGGCAGCCCCGTGCACATCCGCCACCCCAGCGACGCAGTGCGAATGGGCATTGCCTACGCGCCGGAAGATCGTGGGACGCAAGGTCTGGTCAAGCAGATGACCATCCGCGAGAATGTCTCCCTTGCCGTGTTACGGGCCATCGCGCGCGGGCCGTTCATCAGCCCGGGCCGGGAATATTCGCTGGCGCGCCAGGCCATCCAACAACTGAGTATCCGCGCCTATAGCACCGAGCAGATCGTCAACAAGCTGTCGGGCGGCAACCAGCAAAAAATCGTCGTCAGCAAGTGGCTTTCGAGCGCGCCTCGCGTGCTGATCATGGACGAGCCAACGCGCGGCATTGATGTGGGCACCAAAGCCGAGATTCACCGCCTGATGAGCGAGCTGGCCGTCAAACAGCGGCTGGCTGTGCTGATGATTTCTAGCGAACTGCCTGAGATTCTGGGCATGAGCGACCGTGTGTTGGTGATGCGTGAAGGGCGTCTGGTCGCCGAATTCACGCGAGCAGAAGCCACGCAGGAGAAGATAGCCGCTGCCATGATGGGAGCGCAGGAAGGCAACGGCACTGAACGTATTGCGCAGACTGAAATGCTGGCCGCAGAAGGTAGCACGCCATGACTTCACAAACCGCCGCCTTTGATGTGCGCGTCATCCGCGACCGTCTGACCACCAAGCTCAACCAGGAGTTGATCCTGACTCTCAGCCTGATCGTGCTGACGGTGATTACCACGTCCATCAACTCGCGCTTCGTCAGTGCGGGCAACCTGTCCGACATGCTGGCGAACAGCGCTTACATCGCCATCGCGGCCATCGGCATGTCTATGGTGATCATCTCCGGCAACATTGACATCTCGGTGGGATCGCTGATCGGCCTGCTGGCAACCATCGCCGGCAAGATCGCCACCGATGGAGACTTCCCGCTGTGGATGGCCTATGTCGTGCCGGTGATCGTCGGGGCGCTGGCCGGGGCGGTCACCGGCTTCCTGGTCGCCTACCTGGGCATCCCGGCCATCGTGGTGACGCTGGGCATGATGAGCGTGCTCAAAGGCGGGCTGATTCTGTGGACGAGCGGCAGGTGGATCTACGGCCTGCCTTCCGGGTTCAAGCTGGCGCAATGGGATTTGCTGGGCACCCCGGTACCCGTGCTGTTGATGATCTTCCTGACGATTGTGGCCGCCCTGTGGATGCGCTACAGCAACACCGGGCGGGCCATCTATGCCGTTGGTGGTAATGCGGAAGCGGCACGCCTGGCCGGCATCTCCAGACGTCGCACGCTGATGACCGTCTTCATCCTGCATGGCGTCACGACCGGTATTGCGTCTTTGCTGTTCGCCACCAAATTCAACACCATCCAGTCTACCGTCCCCCCTGGGCTGGAACTGTTCATCATCAGCGCGTCGGTCATCGGCGGGGTGAGCATCCTGGGCGGCGTGGGCACCGTGATCGGCTCGACGCTGGGCGCGGTGCTGCTCAAAGCCATTGACTCGGCGATGATCTTCACCAGCATCTCGCAATACTGGCTGCAGGCAGTACAGGGTATGCTGATCCTGCTGACCGTGCTGGCCGATCTGTTGCGTCGCCGTCGCCAGTCCTACCTGATGAGCCGAGAATAGGCACCAACGCCACGAGACACTGCTATGACGACCATTGCGCAAGAACTCCAAGACAGCGTTGCCAACCGCGCTCTGCGCCTGGCCAAGCGGGTCCTCCTAAGCCAGGAAATGATCCTGCTGGTCATCACCCTGCTGGCTATCTTCATCCTGTCTGAGCAGAATGACCGTTTCCTGACTCGCCGCAACCTGGAGCGCGAAGCCGTTCTGCTGTTTGAGGTGGGGCTGATCGCGCTGCCCATGACCTTCATCATCATCACCGGCGGCATTGATCTGTCCGTCGGCTCGATGTTCGGCATGAGCGCCATTATCCTGGGCTTCACCTGGCAAGACTACGGCTGGCCCCTCGAGCTGGCTATCGTCGCTGCAATCGTCGCCGGGGCCATAGGCGGTTTCATCAATGGGACGTTCATCGTCAGGTTGGGCGTGCCCCCGCTGATCATGACGCTGGCGACGCTGGCCTTCTACCGCGGCCTAGCCCTGGGCATCAGCGAAGCGCGCTCGGCGCGGGGCTTCCCCCAGGAATTCCTCAAGATCGGGCGCGGCGAGCTATGGGGATTGCCCCACCAGGTCTGGGTGCTGGCCCTGGCCACTCTCATCGCGGCGATAGCTCTGGCGCGCACTCCTTTTGGGCGCTCGCTCTACGCCATTGGCAACAACGAACTAGCCGCCCGCTTCGCTGGTATTCGCGTCAAGCGCGTCAAGCTGGCTATCTACACCCTCAGCGGGCTGATGTGCGGGATCGCTTCGGTGTTCTTCGTCTCGCGCGTCACCACCACCCGCTCCGACATGGGCACGGGCATGGAACTGGACGTGATCGCGGCGGTTGTATTGGGTGGCACCAGCATCTTCGGTGGATCGGGCAGCATCATCGGCACGCTGCTGGGGGTCATCCTCATCGCAGCCCTCAAGAATGGCCTGCTCCTGGCCGGGTACAAGGGCGACGCCTCGTTGGTGATGGTTGGCGCCATTCTGATCCTGGCCATTCTGATCAACAACACGATCCAGCGGTACGTGCGGCGCTAGCCGCCCAGTGGAAAGGAGGCCGCGAGACGAAGAGAGCAGACGTACCTGTAAATCGGACGAGCACCTGTCAACTGTTACACAAAGCGAGACATTAGGAGGATACATCCATGACCAAGAAAGCCCTTGCCCTGTTGCTGCTGTGCAGTCTGGTTCTGGTTCCGATGGCGACGATGGTCAGCGCCCAGGAAGATGAGCCGTGGGTGGGCGCCAACGTGGATTGGGAACCCAACCCGCTGCCCTGCCCCGGCGAAGAGCCTCCTGCCGAAGAAGGTGAGCCGCTGCCCTATAATGGCGGTCTGCCTGTTGACCCGCCCGACCTGGCCGGCAAAGACATCGTTGTGGTGGACATCCCCAAGCTGATCGGCATCGGTTACTTCAATGCCACTTCCCAGGGCATCATGGAAGCCGCCGAGGAGATGGGCAATGTCAAGGCCACGACCGACGGCCCGACCGAAGGTGACATCGTGGCCCAGATCGAGTTCCTGGAGCGTTACATCAGCCAGGGCGTGGACGCGATCCTGTTCGCCTCCAACGACCCGGTGGCCATCGCCCCCACCCTGCGTGACGCGCTGGCCCAGGGCATCTACGTCGTCGGCTACGATGCTGACGCCGAACCAGACGCCCGCAGCTGGTTCGTCAACCAGGCTTCGTTCAATGGCTTCGGCAAGGCCGTCATTGACGAACTGGTCAAGGCCATCGGTGAGGAAGGCAAGTTCGCCATCGTCACCAGCTCCTTCACCGCCCCCAACCAGTCGGCCTGGATCGCCGAGATGTGGGCCTACACCCAGAAGTGCTACCCGGACCTGGTCTGGCTGGAGACGGTTGAGTCGCAGGAAGACCAGCAGCTCGCCTTCACCCGCACCCAGGACCTCATCAACAAGTACGGGCCGGAGATGGATGGCGTGATCGGTCTGTCGAGCGTGGCCGCCCCTGCTGCGGCGGACGCCATTGCCCAGGCCAAGCTGTGCGCCACCGACGCTGATCCGTCGGTTGCTGCGGCCAGCGAGGACGCGGTCATCAGCACGGTCGGCGTGTCCACGCCCAACCAGATGCGCCCGTTCCATGAGAACGGCTGCATTGACTCGACTGTGCTGTGGAACCCGGTGGACCTCGGCTACGCGGCCATGTACGCGCTGCGGGCGATGATCGATGGAGACCTGACGCCGGAGAGCAAGACGTTGCAGGCTGGCCGTCTGGGTGAGCTGTCCATCAACGGCAGCGAAATCCTGCTTGGCCCGCCCTTCGTCTTCACCACCGAGAACATCGGCGACTTCGACTTCTAGTAGGTCTATCTGATAGCCCAACGGCCCCTCCCCAGCCGCGAGATTGGGGAGGGGCCACACCCCAGTGCTTTTTTCCGCACGCAGATCGTCCTGCGCCCTAGAGATTTCTTGGTGGACGAAGAGACTTAGCAGACCGCCTTTACATGAGTTTGCCCGGAATCCCTGGAATCGAAGAGAGACCATGAACGACACCGACCTCACTCTGAAAGGCTACGACGCGCTGGCCGAGCAGTTGACCGCGCGCGGCGTGGACGTGGACGCCGTGCAAGCGAAGCTGAGCCAGCAGGCCATCGAGACCCCTTCCTGGGGCTACGCCGACAGCGGCACGCGCTTCAAGGTGTTCCCCTGGCCGGGCGCGGCGCGCAGCATCTACGAGAAACTGGCCGACGCCGCCCACGTCCACCAACTGACCGGCGTCGCCCCTTCAGTGGCGATTCACATCCCCTGGGACAAGACGGATGATTGGCCCGCGCTCAAGCAGTACGCCGCCAGCCTGGGCCTGCGCATCGGCGCGGTCAACCCCAACCTGTTCCAGGACGAGCAGTACAGGCTGGGGTCGCTGTGCAGCCCCGATCCCCGGGCGCGCGAGAGCGCCCTGGCGCACATGGCCGAGTGCTGCCAGATCATGCGCGACACGGGCAGCGACATCCTCAGCGTGTGGCTGGCCGACGGCACCAACTACGCCGGGCAGGACAGCATTGTGGATCGCAAGCGCCGCCTGGAGGCGGGCCTGGCCGAGACATACAAGCTGCTGCCGCCGGGGAGCCGGATGCTGGTGGAGTACAAGTTCTTCGAGCCGGCTTTCTACAGCACCGACCTGCCGGACTGGGGCACGGCCTACGCCATGTGCCTCAAGCTGGGGCCGCAGGCTGAGGTGCTGGTGGACACCGGGCACCACGCTCAGGGTACCAACATCGCGCAGATCGTCGCCTTCCTGCTGGACGAGGGACGGCTGGGCGGCTTCCACCTCAACGCGCGCAAGTACGCCGACGACGACCTGATCGTGGGCACCGAAAACCCGTTCGAGCTGTTCACCATCTACACGGAGCTGGTCAGCGCGGGCGAGAAGGCCGCGCGCGTCGCCTACATGATTGACCAGAGCCACAACATCGAGCCGAAGCTCGAAGCGATGATCCAGAGCGTGATCAACTGCCAGGTGGCCTATGCGAAGGCGCTGATCGTGGATTACGCGGGGCTGGCCGCCGCCCAGCGAGCAGGCGATGTGCTCGGCGCGCATCGAGTCCTGATCGAAGCCTACGAGACCGACGTGCGCCCACTGCTGGCCAAAGTCCGCCAGGAGAAGGGGCTACACCCAAACCCCATCGCGGCGCACCGCGCCAGCGGCTACGCCGCGCGCGTGGCGCAGGAACGCGGCGTGGCGCGCGGCGCAGGAGGCGGCTTCCCCTCGGCCTGATCGGGCCGTCTTGCAGCACGCGGCCCTCGCCTGCCGGCAAAGCCGGCACTTCCGTTGGACATATACCAAACGAGGTGATCTTGATGAAAGGCTGGATAGGTAGAATTCTCGTCATTGATCTCACCCACAGCACCATCACCACCGAGCCGCTCGACCCCGGCATGGCCCAGCAGTTCATCGGCGGGCGCGGCCTGGGCGCGCGGCTGCTATGGGACCTGGTCGGGCCGGAGGTTGATCCGCTCTCGCCGCAGAATGTGCTGATCATCGCCACCGGCCCGATGACCGCCACCGGCTTCCAGACCAGCAACCGCTTCTCGGTGAGCACCAAGTCGCCGCTCAGTGGCACCGTGCTCGACGCCAACTCCGGCGGCTACTGGGGGATGCGCTTCAAGCGCGCCGGCTACGACGCCCTGATCATCAAGGGCCGGGCACCCAAGCCAGTGTACATCGAAATTACTGAGGCGGGCGTCTCGCTGCACGACGCGACGCACCTATGGGGCAAGCGCGTCGAAGAGACCTCGCAGGCGCTGGGCCAGGACAAGAACAAGCGCAATGTGTTGTGCATTGGCCCGGCGGGAGAAAACCTGGTGCGCTTCGCCGCCATCATGAACGACGCCACGCGCGCGGCGGCGCGCGGCGGCCCCGGCGCGGTGATGGGCAGCAAGAACCTCAAGGCAATTGTCGTCGAGGGCGACCTGCGCGTGGAGATGGAGGACAAAGAGCGTTTCCGCTTCGTGCAATACGAAGCGACCAAGATGCTCAAGGCCAACCCGGTCACCTCGCAGGCGTTCCCGGAGTTTGGCACGGCAGTGGTGATGAACATCATCAACGCCATCGGCGCGCTGCCCGCCTACAACTTCCAGCAGACGCACTTCGACCAAGCCGACGCCATCAGCGGCGAGGCCATCACCGAGACCATCCTGGTCAAGAACGCCGCCTGCTGGGCCTGCCCTATCGCCTGCACGCGCATCAGCAAGACCGACATGGGCGAAAGCGAAGGCCCGGAGTACGAGACGGCCTGGGCCTTTGGTGCGTCCTGCGGCGTGGACGACCTGGTAGCCATCACCAACGCCAACTTCCTGTGCAACGACCTGGGCATGGACACCATCTCCGCCGGCTCGACCATCGCCTGCGCGATGGAACTGACCGAGCGCGGCCTGCTGACCAGCGACCTGCGCTTTGGCCGGGCCGACCTCTTCGCCCAGACGCTCGAAGACATCGCCCTGCGGCGCGGGCTGGGCGACGAGCTGGCCGAGGGCAGCTATCGCCTGGCCGAGAAGCACGGTGCGCCGGAGCTTTCGATGACCGTCAAGAAGCTGGAAATGCCCGCCTACGACCCGCGCGGGATGCAGGGCCAGGGCCTGCTCTACGCCACCAGCAACCGCGGCGGCTGCCACATGCGCGGCAACATGCTCGGCCTGGAGGTGCTCGGCCTGCCCAAGCTCATTGACCGCCTGCAGGTGCAGGGCAAGGCCAGCTTCGTCACCCTGCACCAGAACACGGCGGCCATCCTCGACTCGCTGGTGGCCTGCAAGTTCGTCAACATCGCCGTTGCCGAGGAATACCTGGCCCGCGCCCTCACCTCGCTGACCGGCGTCAGCTATCCCACCGGTGAGCTAATCCGCGCTGGCGAGCGCATCTGGAACCTAGAGCGGCTCTACAACCTGCGCGAAGGGTTCTCGCGCGCCGACGACACGCTGCCCCCGCGCCTGCTCAACGAGCCGGCGACCGGTGCCAGCGCCGGGTGGGTCAGCCATCTGGAGCCAATGCTGGCTGAGTATTATCGCGGGCGAGGCTGGGACGAAAACGGCGTGCCCAGGCCAGCCAAGTTGGAGGAGTTGACACTGGCGGAGTTGGCGGTGGAGGTGTTGCATGGTTGACGAGCGCGTGTATGAGATGTTCCGCGACATCGGGCGGGACATGTACGTGCACAATCTGGTGTCGTCGCACGGCGGCAACATCAGCGTGCGGTTTGGCGACCGCATCATCATCAAGCGGCGCGGGGCCATGCTGGGCCGCCTGAAGCCCCACGACCTGATCGAAACCGGTCTGGAGAAGAACGACAGCGGCGTTGCCCTGG
Source organism: uncultured Thermoflexus sp. (assembly GCA_964396775.1). Classification (GTDB taxonomy): domain Bacteria; phylum Chloroflexota; class Anaerolineae; order Aggregatilineales; family Aggregatilineaceae; genus UBA2029. Next base: position 15,535 of record CAYNHD010000023.1, read on the forward strand.
CCTCCACCGAACTGATCGTGCACCGCGCCATCTACAAGGCGACGCCGGCCCTGGCGGTCGTGCACGCCCATCCGCGCGTGGCCATTGCCCTCTCGCTGTCGCGCGACGAGATCGTGCCCATTGATAACGAGGGGTCGTACCTGCTCAAGAAGGTGCCTGTCGTCTCGGTCGAGTTTGCCTCTGGCACCAAGCAGATGGCCGAAACGCTGGCCGACGCGCTAAAATCGTACAAGATCGTCTTCCTGCGCGGGCACGGCAGCTTCGCCACCGGCCAGACGCTCGACGAAGCCTTCCAGTGGACAGACGCCCTGGAAGAAGCCGCTGAGATCATCCTGCACGCCAAGCACCTCAACGAGGAGATGATCGAGTACCGGCGCATGAGCGACTCGTATAAGAGCTGGTAGCCCTGCACGGAGATCGCCTAGATGAGCACAGCCCAACAGCACCCGACAGTGACCGTTCGCCTCTCGGCCAGCCTGCGGACGGCTGCTGGGGCCAAAGAGGTGACCGTGCCCTGCGCGCCGGATACCACCGTGCGGGCGCTGCTGCACGCCCTCGGCGCGGCCAACGCTGCGCTGGCCGAGCGCCTGCTCGACGCGCAGCAGGACCTGAACAGGGGCGTGCAGGTGCTGGTCAACGGGCGGCACATTGACTTCCTGAGCGGGCTGGAGACGCTCATCCAGCCGACCGACAGCGTGATGCTCATCCCGCCGGTCGGGGGCGGCTAAGCCACGAGTTCTCAGAAACAACAGAACGGGGCCGAGTGCCCCGTTCTTAGTCTTCTGTCCCCGCTGTGTTTCCTACTACCTTACGCCTGCCGGCTTTATAGGGTTCTCTGCAGTAATGCTCAATGCTTTGAGTAGTACAGTTCTCGCGGTCGCTTCTTGTAAGTCACGCCCGGCAATTTGCGCATAATCGCCATCAATCTGTCGGTCCTTGTCCCATTGCGATGGGTGATTCCCTCGTGAATATCCGCTACTGTGAGGGTATCCCTGGCCAGCAACCTATCTATGGCCACTTCAACCATAGAACGCGGTATGAAAAGTCTATTCCACTCAGGTAAGTGATCGTGACCCCATCGTCATCCACCGACATCACCGCTTCATTGTCCGCGGTGAGCGTGTAGCATTTCTGCCCGCTCATCTGCAGTAGCTTATCATACATAGCCGCACAACTCCTACTAGAACGCGGGCGCGTGATCTTCGCTCAGTGCAGCGCGCCTTTGGGCTTGCAGCCTTCGGCGTCCGAGCAGTACAGGTCAAAGCCGATTTGCAGCGCCTCGGCTGCCGCGTCGCGCACGTTCGAATAGTTGTCGCGCAGCAGGACTTGCAGCGGCTCAATGGCGCGCGGGTCGGCGATCTTGCCCAGCGCCTTCGCGGCGGCGGCGCGCACTTCGTGCGCCTCGTCCTGCAGCGCAGCGATCAGCGGCTCGACCGCCGCCAGCGAGTACTCGCGGAAGCGATCCGCGCCCAGCAGCGAAGCGGCAATAGCCCGCCGGCCAGGATCGGGGTCGTTCTGAAGCTGGTTGATCGCGTCGGTGACTTGTGTGGGCAGTGAGGCCACATCCACCGTCGGCACAGGCGTGATCGTCGGCGTCGGCTCAGCGCCGCTGAACGCACCGCCGCCCACCAGCAGACCGGCGATGATCAGGATGGCCGCGAACACCGCAGCGACGATGATCCACTGGCGGCGGCGGGCGCGCGCTTCGCGGGCTAGAGTCAGCGGCGCGGCGCGGTCAAGCATCTGGTCGCGCAGGCGCAGCAACGCGGCTTCGCGCTCCTCGACGACCTTCACCAGCCGCTCCGGGATGGGGCCGCCCATGATCATATTGGAGATCTCTTCCTGCGAGACCTCGTCCTTCATGAAGTCGCCGACCTTGTGCCCGTGACTGATGATCGTGAAGCGGTCGGCGACCTGATAGACGTGGCCGATGTTGTGGGTGATGAAGATCACGCCCAGGCCGGCTTTCTTCGCTTCCTTCGTGTAGTTGAGCACTTTGCGCGTCTCGCCAACCGAGAGGGCCGAGGTCGGCTCGTCGAGGATCAGCACTTTGGAGCCGAAATACTTGGCGCGGCCAATGGCGACCGACTGCCGCTCACCGCCCGACATGCGCAGCACTTCCTCCTCCGGGCGGCGAATCTCGATGCCGATGTCGCCCAGGGCGTGCACCGTCTGCTCGTTCATGTCTTCTTTGTCGAGCATCTTGAACGGCCCCAGACGGCGCACCGGCTCGCGGCCCAGGAAGAAGTTGCGTGAGATGCTCATCAGGTTGACCAGGGCCAGGTCCTGATAGACCGTCTCGATGCCCATCGCGCGCGCCACTTTGGGCGAGGCGATGCGCACCGGCTGGCCCTCGAAGTAAATCTGCCCTTCAGTGGGCGGGTGCACGCCGGTCAGCACCTTGATCAGTGTGGACTTGCCGGCCCCGTTATCGCCCAGCAGCCCGACGATCTCGCCGCGATCCACCGTGAAATGCACGTCCTCCAGCGCGGCAATCAGGCCAAAGCGCCGGGTGATGCGCTCCATATAGACCAGGGGGGTTCCATTCCCATTGCCAGCCATGTTCATCTTTGCCTTCTAATATTCGTGTTGATGACGACGGCCATAATCATGATGATGCCCAGCACGCCGCGGAACCAGTCCGCCTGGACGCCAATCAGCACCAGGCCGGTCTTGAGCATGAACGCGATCAGGATGCCGAGCACCGAGCCGATGATGCTGCCGTAGCCGCCGGTCAGCAGCGTGCCGCCGATGACCGTCGCGGCGATCACGTCCAGCTCGTAGCCCGTGCCGCGCAGCGGCTCGACCACCTTGAAGCGCGCCGCCTCGGTGATGCCAGCCACCGCCGCGAGCATGCCAGAAATGACGAAGTTGGTCACCTTTACCCGCCGCACGTTAACGCCCTGGGCGCGCGCTGCTTCGGGGTTGCCCCCCGCCGCGAAGACCGCGTTGCCATAGCGCGTGCTGGTCAGCACGACGGTGAAGATGGCGGCGATCACGCCCCACCAGATGATGGCCGCGCGGAAGTTGTGCTTGACGAACGACAGGTTGCCGTTGATGATGTCGAAGAAAGGCGCTTTAACCGGGTCGCTGAGGTTGTCGCCATAGGCGAGGATGATCAGCGCGCCAATAACCACGACGGCAGCCATCGCCCCCGCCACGACGATCAGCCGCAGCGCGGAGCCAAGTTTGCCCACCCCATCGTTCTGCTGCGCGCGCAAATAGGCGCGGCGCAGCGCCGGCCAGAGCAGGACCAACAGCAACGCCCCCACCAGCACGGCCAGCCCAATGATGACCAGGGGATGGAAGCTCCACACCATCTCTTCGCGCGTGTAGCGGGCGATGGTGCCGCCGGGGATGATATTGAGCATGACCGAGCGGTAAATGTACAGCGTGCCCAACGTGACGATGAACGAGGGGATGCGCGTCCACACCAGCAGCAGCCCGTTGATCAGCCCCAGAAAGGCTCCCGTCACCAGAGCCACCGCAATGGACGCCAGACCGCTCATGCCGGCGCGTGAGATGTCCAGGTTGTCCACCAGCCGGTCGCCAATGCCAAAGGGGATCAGTGCGACCAGCCCCGCCGGGCCGCTGCTGGCGGCGATGATGAACATAAGCGCGCTCAGGCCCAGCGTCGAGCCAACCGACAGGTCGAACTCGCCGGAGATCATGAGCATGGTCACGCCGACGGCGATAATGCCCTGCGACGCAGCATTGGTGACGATGGAGGCAATGGAGCGTCCATCAATAATCTGCGGCGGCCAGCCCGTGTTGATCCAGGTGGCAATGATGAAAAAGAGCAGGACGGATACAAAACCGAAAACCGCTCCCGACTCTGGGAAGCGACTCCACGATTCACGCGCGTGTTCCCAATACGCAAGGAGCCGGCTGCCGCCCTTGCGCTGCGTCAAAGTCACTTCTCTGGCCAAAGCTTATCGTCCCCTTATGAACTTATGGAGAAACCAGGTTCAGTGAATCACGGATTCGTCGTTCTGATACGATCCGGTTGTTTATTATGCGTGTCTATCGTAATATCTTCGCTTCCAAGAAAAATGTCGGCTTCTATGAAATGCATTAATTACGACGATGGCTTGTTGTAGATTACGGGCATCTGCCCCTTCCACCTGTTCCATAGGTCATCGTCAGTGATCAGATCTGCCATGAAGTGCCCCACGTTGATTCGACTGGTCACCCCCGCATTAAAGACTGCGCTTCTAATCGGTGAAGGGTACACGTCGTACTCGGTCACCTCGCTTTCATTGATCAGAGTGTCCGGGCGAACCACAACCCATTCGATCATCTCGTTGTTTTTGCCAATCTTGGTCCGCAGAAAATCCGCCGCCTTCTCGCTGTCAACGTATGGAGGTAGCAGCAGACGAAGAAGCCCGACGGCGCACTTCTGAGCGAACGAAATCCTTTCGGGGATATCACGGTTGCTGGTGCCAGCGGTGTTCATGAGCACAAACCTGACTGGCTCTTCTGGCTTGTTTGACTGGATGGCATCACACAACCGGTGAGTAGCATCGGTTACAAGCCTGCGCGGACGGCCGTAAATGCCCTTAAGACTTATGGTATGCCCCAAACACGAAGCCACCGCACCACACCCGTTGACATGCTGGGCCATCTCGGTATCGCTTAGGTCTAGAACACTTGCATAGATCAAGGACAAGTTATCGTGCTTCCTGATACCTTCAGGTAGCTTATCGGGCGATCGGACAATGACCCTGACGTTCAGGCCGCGATCTAGCAGATGCTTCACAAGCAGCCGACCAGTCGCGCCGCTCGCTCCAACTACGAGGGTCGTCATCCTCTTCCGTCCCATATGTTAGTTTATGCTATAGCGGATAAAGACAAGGTGCTCGAATCTTAAGTGAGACAGCTTCCTCTTCCCTTAGAGGCCGTTTGAGAGGTATCTTTACCCCCATCCCCGGCCCTTCCCCCGCAAGCG